>CAZXRS010000054.1:0-11300 GCA_964642635.1 uncultured Bifidobacterium sp.
CCAGCCGGTAAAACGATTTTCGCGGTTCCAGGCGGATTCGCCGTGGCGCATGAAGACAATCTTGTACATGAAGCGGTCCTGCTGATAAAAAATGGATGAATTTGGTGAAATATCGTGCAAATCTGCGCAACGTGGCGCTGCAACAAGCCCGTTATTCTATAATGCGACGCTTGTCTGAAACGAACTCAATTCAAAGTCTTCCTCGTGAAATTCTTCATTGACAATATCTGGCTGATCCTTCTTGCTCTGGTCTCTGGCGGCGCGCTAGTGTGGCCTGCGCTGTTCCGGGGCAAACACACCTTGTCCACGCTGCAGGCTACACAACTGCTCAATCAGGACACGGTCACCATTCTTGATGTGCGCACGGCTGATGAATTCAAAGGTGGCCACCTGAAGCACTCGAAGCACATTCCGCTCGACCAGCTTGGCTCGCGCTCTGGCGAGATTGATAAGGCTCACCCCGTATTAGTCGTCTGCGCTGTCGGTGGCCGCGCTGCGCGTGGCGCTTCCCTGCTGAAACGCGCCGGTTTTGATAAGGTGTATGTGCTTGATGGCGGTTTCAATGAATGGCAGTCACAGGGACTGCCGACCGCAAAGTAAGCACACAGAAGGAGCATCAACAAAATGGGCGCGAAGGTGACGATGTACACGACAGGAGTCTGCCCCTACTGCAACATGGCTGAGCGACTGCTGAAATCCAAGGGTGTGGATGCGATCGAGAAGATTCGTGTCGATCTCGAACCCGAGCAGCGTGTCGCGATGATGGAAAAAACGGGTCGTCGCACGGTGCCGCAAATTTACATCGGTGATACCCATGTTGGCGGCTTCGACGATTTGTCCGCCCTTGATCATGCCGGCGCACTCGATCCGTTGTTACAAGGCTGAGTCCTCAGCGATTTATTCAATACCACACCACTGAAAGTCATTCATGTCCGACCAGAAAACCCAAGAGCAACAGCCCGCTTTCAACATTCAGCGCGTCTACCTGAAGGACATGTCGCTCGAACAGCCGAATTCTCCTGCTATCTTTCTTGAGCAGGAAGGCCCGAGCATTGAGTTACAAATCGACGTTGGACACGAGAAGCTCGCCGATGACATTTATGAGGCAACGGTAACTGTCACCGTTACCGCGAAGATCAAGGATAAGATTTTCTTTCTCGTCGAGGGCAAGCAAGCCGGCATTTTTGAGATACGCAACATTCCTGAAGATCAGGTCGAGCCCGTCCTTGGCATCAACTGCCCGAACATTATCTATCCCTATCTGCGCGCGAATATTGCCGACATCATCACGCGTGCTGGCTTCCCGCCGGTTCAGCTGAATGAGCTCAATTTCGAGGCCTTCTACCACCAGCGCAAACAGGCGATGGCGCAGGCTTCCACTCAGCGGGTACAGTAATCAGCATGCGCGCGTCGCCGCTGGCATTGGCACTGATTGCGCTGGCTGGCGTAGCGGGTGCGGCACCGGCCGGTAGCGATTTCCGGGCCGTGGGTCCGGGTCCTGCGGTGATGTACGACGCGCCCGGTACGAAGGCGCGCAAAGTGTATGCGGCGCCGGCGGGTATGCCGGTGGAGATCGTCATCACCAATGGCGAATGGAGCCGCGTGCGTGACGCTGCGGGTGACCTCGCCTGGATCGAAAACAAAATGCTGATGAACAAGCGCATGCTGGTGGTTGATGCGCAGCAGACCGTCGCGCGCAGCGCACCGAATGATTCGGCGCCTGTCGTGTTCACAGCGACCAAGGGCGTGCTGCTTGAACTATCCGAGCCGGCGGCATCGAGCTGGGTCAAAGTGCGCCACCATGACGGCGATATCGGTTACGTGAAAGTCGCTGACGTCTGGGGCGAATGAACATCTCCATTCTTGGCGCGGGTGCTTGGGGCACCGCGCTGTCGATAGCGCTGGCGCCGCGCCATGCGGTGATGCTGTGGTCCCGCGATGCTCGGGCGATCCAGGCCATGGCCACTCAGCGCGAGAACCTGCGTTATCTTCCGGGCCCTGCACTGCCTGTATCGCTTCAACTTTCTTCCGATGTGGCGGTCGCCGTCGAGCATGCCCGGGACGGCTTGCTGATCGTCGCCACTTCCGTCGCGGGTCTGCGGCCCATGGTGGCTGCGCTGAAGGATCAGCGCCTAACCAATCTTGTCTGGCTGTGCAAAGGCTTCGAGCAAGGTAGCGCGTTACTGCCGCATCAGGTTGCTGCGCAAGAGCTGGGCGAAGGTGTGCCGGTGGGCGCGCTGTCCGGGCCTTCATTTGCTCAAGAAGTCGCGCGCGGTCTGCCGTGCGCGCTGACCATTGGTTCGCGTGATGCAGCGCTACGCACGAAGGTCGTCACGGCAGTGCATGGTGGGCATCTTCGTGTGTACTCGACCGATGACATCATCGGCGTGGAAGTGGGCGGTGCGGTGAAGAACGTACTCGCCATCGCGACCGGCATTGCCGATGGTCTGGGTCTGGGCATGAACGCACGCGCCGCGCTGATCACGCGCGGGCTGGCAGAGATTACGCGCCTCGGCATTGCGCTTGGTGGTCGTAGCGAAACCTTCATGGGTCTCACCGGCATGGGCGACCTGATACTCACCTGCACCGGTGATCTGTCGCGTAACCGACAAGTCGGTCTCGGTCTTGCGGCTGGCAAGACGCTGGATGTGATCGTCACTGAGCTGGGCCACGTAGCCGAAGGTGTTCGCTGTGTGCAGGCGGTTCAGCAACTCGCGCATCAGCACGGCATCGCCATGCCTATCGTTGATGCGGTTGCTCATGTGCTGTTCGATAATGAGACGCCGCAACATGCGATACAGCAGTTACTCGCGCGCGAAGCACGCGAGGAATAAGCACTCATCCTCATTCGTCGTGGCATCAATTCCTGCGTTTTTACGACGAATCTTCCTTTCAAAATCCTGCATTGCTTGACCTAGGTCGACAGCAAAAAATTCTCCTGTTGAATAATCGTTGAACGCGGCGCAAGCCATAGTCGACGAACATAACCCGCGGCACTTTGCGGTGTCGCGTCAGTCTGAGTTGTGCGGTGTTCATTTCTTCGCGTTCATAACATTCATGTGTAATACGGTCACTCTTCGCCCTCGGCAACGCGGGCGCGGTTTCACACTCATTGAGATCATGGTGGTGGTCGTGATCATGGGCGTGCTTGCAGCGCTGGTCGTACCGCGCTTGATGGGTCGTGCTGATGATGCGCGCATTCTTGCCGCGAAACAGGACATTGCAACGCTGATGCAGGCATTAAAACTGTACCGACTCGATAACCAGCGCTTCCCGACCACCGAGCAGGGTCTGCAGGCGCTGGCAACGAAGCCGAGTGTCGGGCCCCCACCTCCGAACTGGAAGGCCGGCGGTTATCTCGACCGATTGAATAAAGACCCATGGGGCAATGCCTATCAGTATCTGTCACCGGGCACGCATGGCGAGGTAGATGTGTTTTCGTATGGGGCCGATGGCAAGCCCGGTGGTACTGGCATTGATGCGGACATCGGTTCATGGATGGATTGACGCGCGCGCGTTTGCGGCAAGCTGGCTTTACCTTGCTCGAGCTGCTGGTGGTGCTGGTCATTGTCGGCATCATGCTCGGCGCCGTTGCACTGAATGCCAGTCCGGGTGACCGTCAGATATTGCAAAACGATGCGCAGCGCGTGGCCTTGCTGATGCAGCTCGCGCGTGATGAAGCCATCGTACGCAATCGGCCGGTGGCTTTCGAGACGGATGACTATCGCTATCGCTTTCTTGT
This sequence comes from uncultured Bifidobacterium sp., assembly GCA_964642635.1. GTDB lineage: Bacteria > Pseudomonadota > Gammaproteobacteria > Burkholderiales > Burkholderiaceae_D > Pernthalerella. Next base: position 3,743 of record CAZXRS010000054.1, read on the forward strand.
GAAGCAAAACAATGACTGGCGTGCCATCACAGGGGATGACTTGCTGCGAGAACGCGAGTATCGCCGCGCTCCGATACAGCTTCAGCTGCAACCCGGCGGCGACGGCAAGCTTCCGCTACGCGTCGTGTTTGGACGCGAGCCGGTAGATAAGGCATTCACGCTGACGATGGCCTATGGCGCACAAAGTGTCTTGGTGCGTGCCGATGGCATCGGCAATTTTCAAGTGGAGTGAGATGACGCGCAGCGAAGGCTTTACGCTGCTTGAAGTCTTGGTCGCGCTGGTCATCATCGGCACGGCGCTGGCGGCTAGTTTGCGCGCGATCGGTAGCCTTACGCAGAACAGCAGCGACCTGCGCGCCGCGATGATGGCTACCTGGTCGGCTGAAAACCGGTTAACGCAGATTCGCCTTACGCATGAGTGGCCGCCACTGGGCAGGCGCGAGTTCGCTTGTCCGCAAGGCGAGCTGAATCTGCGCTGCGACGAGCAGATTCTGGCGACACCGAATCCCGCATTTCGGCGTGTCGAGGTGTCGGTGGTTGATGCCAGCGAGCGACGCATCATCATGCTGTCGCAGGTGGTGCCGAATGCCATATAAGCAGACAGGCATGACCCTGATCGAATTGCTGGTTGCTATCGGCGTGCTGGCATTTGTCGCCACACTCGGCTGGCGCGGGCTGGATTCCATCACCCGCGCACGTGTCTCGCTGAACGCTGATCTCGAACAAACGCGTGGATTACAGCTTGTCTTTGCACAATTGCAGAGCGATTGTGCCAACGCAGTCGATGCCACTACGCTGGATGGTCGCTCACCACTGCAAGTCGATGCGACGCGCGTGACGATCGCGCGTCGCATTCAACCCGAAGCGCAGGCGGGCGCCCTGCAGCTGGTGACCTGGCGTCTACGAGACGGCGAACTGACACGCGAAGCATCACCACCCACGCGCGACCTGACCCAACTGGCACAGTACAGACAGCTCATGCAGGCGGGTGGTACGCAGTCAGTGAAGCTGCAAAGCGGTGTGCAACAGATGCAGGTGCGTGTGTGGACCGACGATGGTCGCGGCTGGCGTGGCTGGGAACAGATGAGCAACGCGCTGGTGTCGCGCGGCGCGTTGATGAATCCACAGACCGGTACCACGGCGATGCAGACGGTGTGGACCGGACTCGAAGTGTCACTGATGATGCCGGGGAGCAAAGTAGCGATGACGAAAGTTTTCATGCTGGGAGCGATATGAGGTGGCGTAATGAACGCGGCGTTGCTGTCGTCACTGCCTTGCTACTGACGACGCTCGCCATCACCATCGTCGCCAGCCTGTTCTGGCAGCAGCAGGTACAGGTGCGCTCGATTGAGAACCAGCGCCTGCAACTGCAAAAGCAATGGGTACTGCGCGGTGCACTCGACTGGGCCCGGCTGATTCTGCGCGAGGATGCGAAGTACTCGACCATCGACGATCTGAACGAGCCCTGGGCCGTGCCTTTGTCTGAGACGCGGCTCGATCGCTATGTCGAATCCGCTGCATTGCGGGGTGATGCCGGCAGTGCGGTGCTGTCCGGCGCTATCGAAGATGCGCAGGCGCGGCTGAATCTGAGCAACCTCGCGACTCAGGGCAAAGTCAATCTATCCGAAGTGCAATCCTTTGAACGCCTGCTGAGCGTGCTACGCCAAGATACCGCCATCGCACACGCGGCGGCGCAACTGCTGGCCGATAGTGAACGCGCAGCGACTACGGATAACGCCGGCAGTCCGCATCCGATAGGCTTAGTGCAAGTCGATGACCTGCTTACTGTGCCCGGCTGCACGCTCTCGATGCTGAACGCAATTCGCGACTATGTGATTTTCCTGCCGAGCGCGACGCCAGTGAACGCCAATACGGCCACGCCCGAAGTACTGTCCGCACGGCTGTCGGGACTATCGCTCACCGATGCCACCACACTCGCGAATTCACGCAAACAATCGGCGTTCCGTGATCTGGCAGATATCGCCGCACGCCTGCCCGGTAAGCCTACATCGATCGATGCATCATTGTTCTCGGTCGCCAGCAACTACTTCCTTGTGAACGGCCGCGTGACGATACGCGCAGCGACGCTGCAAGTGCAGGCGCTGGTCGAGCGTCAGGGGGCGACGACGCATTTGCTGTGGCAGAGGGAAATCTGAGATGGCGCGCGAGCCAAGAGCGAGTTCGCTGCTGCTACGACTTCCTTCACGCACTACGCTGCATGCCAACGCGCTGCGGGCGACGCTACCGTTTGCGTGGTTAGAGCGCGGCAGACTCCTACGCATGGCTCATGCGTCTCTGAATGAGCTCGCACGCGAGTTATCCGATGCGCAGCGTGTGGTGCTATTGCTCGCGGCCAGCGACGTGACATTGATGCGTGTACCGGTGCCTCCGCTGCCCGCTGCGCGATTGCAGGCGGCATTACCGGCACTAGTGGAAGACCATGTGATTGGTGATCCGGCGGAATGCGCGATCGCTGCGGGACCCGATATAGATGGCCAGCGTGTGATCGCTGTGACCGACCGCGAATGGCTGCAGCTCTGGGTCACTACGCTGAGACAGCTTGGTGCGCGTCGCATCGCCGTGTTGCCGATGCAGCTCTGTCTGCCTCTCGTCGTTGATCATGTGTCAGCTGCATTGCTTGAATCATCCTCGGGATTCGAACTCGCACTTCGCTACTCGCTTGACGAAGGTATTGGCTTGCCTGTCGTCGCGGATGATGAATCTCAATTATATGAGGCAGTCGTGAATCTGCTGGCGACGTTCGCGCCGGAGCGCACGGTACAGCTTTCACTGCCAGCATTACGTATTAATGCGTGTCGAATGTGGCTGGCTGAGCATGAGATCACACACATTGGTGTTGTGGAAGAAAACTGGTCTGTGTGGGTCGAGGGTGCAATGCAGGTATCGATGGATCTCGTTAATGGCGTTCGCTTCGATGGCGAGCCGATTGACTGGCGTCGCTGGCGCTGGCCGATGTCGCTTGCTGCAGCCTGTTTGCTGCTGAATGTGATCGCATTGAATGCCGACTGGTGGCGATTACGCAGCGAGGGTTTGCGGTTGAGAGATGAGATGAGCGCGATCTACCGTCGGAGCTTCCCGAATGACAAGGTAGTGCAGGATCCGCTTGCGCAGATGAAACAGAAAGTCGCTACTTTGCGACAGGCATCGGGTGAGTTTGAGCCTGGCGATTTCATCATGCTGTCGGCTGCGCTCGGTGAAGCCTGGGCGGAAACAGGCAATGACATGCGTGCGATCACTTCATTGGAGTATCGCGATGGCACCCTGAATGTGAAACTGACATCGGGTGCGCAGGTATCGCTGGAGGTGTTGCGTTCGTCGCTAGCGTCGCGGCAACTACAGGTAGCACCGTCACCGGCCGACGCTCTGGTATGGCAGGTCAGCGCCCGGTGATGAAGCGCATGGCTGATAATCGCTTCTGGAGCGAGCGCACGCCGCGCGAGCGCATCACACTCATTATCGGCAGTTCACTATTGGCGCTACCGCTGATCGGGTGGTTACTCATCAATCCCGCGCTCGACGGTCGATCGCGCTGGCAGAAAGACTTACCGGCCTTGCGTGCCGATGTCGCGCAGATGAAGTCGCTCGCGCAGCGGGCGAGTTCGGCGCCTGCTTCCCCTAGTGCGGTGAAGCCTGTTGATCGTTTATCTATCGAGCGCAGCCTGAGCGATGCGGGACTCAAACCGCAATCACTGAACGTTGACGATCAAGTCATACGCGCGCGTTTTACCGATGTGTCCTTCGCTGCGCTGACTGACTGGCTGCAGCGGGCACAGCGCGACTTACGGCTAGTCGTGTCTGAAGCAAGCGTCAATGCGCGCGAACGTATCGACCATGTCGACGCCAGTCTATCGCTGCGCAAGCCGCCATGAGGCGGGCATGGGTATGGATCGCCGCTGCACTGGTAGTGACGTTAATCACGGTGTTGATGAGCCTGCCGGCTGCCTGGTTGGTGCCGCTGGTCGAGAGGCAGACCGATGGTCGCGTGTCGATTGGCGATCCGGAAGGCAGCGTGTGGCAGGGCTCAGGCTTCATCGGTGCAGCGAGCAGCAGCGAAGAACCCTTAGTGCCGTTATTGCCGGGACGTTTTCAATGGACGCTGTCGCCGCTGGCCTTGATCGGCATCATCGACGCCTCACTGCGCAACGACAGCGCCTTACCGAAACCGCTCGCGATTCACGGCCGTTGGTCGCGATGGGGCATCGGACCGGGAAGTGTGAACCTGCCCGCCGATCGACTTGCTGCACTCGGTGCGCCGCTGAACACGGTGCGGCCCACAGGCTTAATGACCCTATCCTGGCCGATGCTGACCATCACGCACACCAACGATGAGATTCACATCGGAGGTCGCATGCAGCTCGACATGACACAGATCGCTTCGGCCTTATCGCCGGTCAAGCCGCTCGGTGCGTATCGCATGCATGTTGACTGGCAGGGAGGCACTGCCCGCATCGATCTGAAAAGCTTGTCCGGTCCGCTGCTATTGGAGGGTGTGGGTGAGATCGTGAACGGACATTTGCGATTTTCCGGACAGGCGTGGGCACAGGAAGGTGAGGAACAACGGCTGGCGATTTTGCTGAACTTGCTGGGACAGCGGCGCTGGGTGGGAAACAGGAATGTGATTGCACTCGAATTCCAATGAAAAATATTCTGCAATGCTTGGTGCTGGTGCTGATGTTTGCAATGATGCCGGCGGCAGTACTCACGTTCGCTCAGGAGCCCACAGAAAGTCAGGCGACGCTGAATTTTGTCGGAGCTGATATTGAGTCAGTGGTACGCGCCGTCGGTCACTACACCGGTCACACCTTCGTGATTGATCCGCGGGTGAAGGGAACGATCAATCTGGTATCTGAGAAGCCGGTGACGAAAGCAAAGGCCTTCGAGATGCTGGGATCGGTGTTGCGCCTGCAAGGCTACGCCATGGTGCGCACACCCGATTATGTGAAGGTCGTGCCTGAGGCAGATGCCAAGCTACAGTCGTCACCTGTACAGATCGGCAAGCTGCGCGGCGATCAGATTGCGACGCAAATTTTTCATCTAAACCACGAGAGTGCGACCGGATTAGTGGCGGTGCTGCGGCCACTGATCTCACCGAATAACACCATTGCTGCTGACACGTCGAACAACTCTCTCATCATTACCGACTATGCGGATAACCTGAGGCGAATGTCGCGCATCATCGCGGCGCTAGACACGCCGGCCATCGGCGACCTTGATGTAGTGACCATCGAGCACGGCATTGCGATGGACATGGCGGTCACCATCAATCGTTTGCTAGACGCTGGTGGCGGCGCACAGGCACAGACCGATCCGGGGCGTGTGCTGGTACTGGCTGATGCGCGTAGTAATTCGTTGATCATTCGCGCGCCCACCGCTGCACGTGCCCATCTCGCACGCACCCTCATTGCCAAGCTAGATCAACCGACCGCCTTACCCGGGAATGTACATGTGGTTTATCTGCGCAACGCAGAGGCCACCAAGCTCGCGCAGGTGCTGCGTGCGGTGGTGGTCGGAGAATCTGGCGCAGCGGTATCGGGTGCGACAGCTACGCAACAGCCTATGCAGCAGACAGTCATGCAGCAGGGCGGCGGATTACAGGCGCCGCCATCGTCTCCGGCGCAGCCGCCGGGGCACCTGCCCACCGGCGGCGCGGCTGGTTTCATTCAGGCGGATCCCACGACCAACACACTGATCATTACTGCCAATGAGCGCGTCTACCGCAATCTGCGCGCCATCATTGATCAGCTCGACGCGCGTCGTGCACAGGTGTATGTGGAATCACTGATCGTCGAGATCAGTGCCGACAAAGCAGCGCAGCTGGGCGTGCAATGGGCAGGTTTGTCCGGCAACGGCAGTCCCGGATATCGTGTGGGTGTGTTGACCGGTTTTGGTAGCGGCGGTGACAACCTGATTCAGCAGGCTGCAACGGCACTGACAACCAATGGCACGCCGCAGGCGCCCGGCAATGGCATCACCGCGGCGCTGTTCAAGCAGCGCAGTAACGGACAGATAGGACTTGGGCTACTCGCACGCGCTTTAGAGACGGATGCGAAAGCCAATATCTTGTCGATGCCGAATCTGATCACACTCGACAACGAAGAGGCGCGCATCATCGTTGGTCAGAACGTGCCCTTCATCACAGGACAGTTCACCACAGCCGCTTCTGCTGGCGCTGCCGGTGTGAATCCGTTCCAGACGATAGAGCGACGTGATATCGGCCTATCGCTGCGCGTACGGCCGACCATCTCCGAAGGCGGCACAGTGAAAATGGCGATCTATCAGGAGACCTCGAATATTCAACAGTCGACCGCGTCCGGACTCATCACCAGCAAGCGTTCGATCGACACCAATGTGCTGGTGGATGACGGTCAGATTATTGTGCTTGGTGGTTTGATCGAAGACACGCTATCGGATTCCGTCGAGAAAGTACCTGGCCTCGGCGACGTGCCTGTACTCGGCTATCTGTTTCGCTATCAGTCGAAGCGGCGTACAAAAACCAATTTGATGGTGTTTCTGCGCCCTACCGTGATACGTACCGATGACCAAAGCATCGCCGTGGCCAGCGATCGCTATGACTACATTCGTGGCGCGCAGCAAGGTGTGCAGTCTTATCCGAATGTATTGCTACCGCCGACGGATGCACCGCGACTGCCGCCGCTGGAGCATGGTCGTCCGATCGGTGGATCGCTATTGCATCGCGAACCTAAGCCTGAACCATCGCCTGCGTCATCCGGAACGTCACAGATGCAACCTTCGCCTCCGGCTGAGGTCTTTCCGGTGGAGCCGCCAGTCATCAACCAGCGTTGACCGGCAGCATTGATGCTCTTCTACAGAAGGATGCCATGAGCGCAGTGATGCATGACCCCCGGCTATTGCCTTTTTCTTTTGCACGCGACTTCTGCGTGCTGGCGCAAGCCAATGCGCCGGATGAGGCGATCGATGTCTGGGTATCGGACGCGACCCTGCCTGCAGCAGTCGCGGAAGTCGGCCGGCGATTTGGACGTGTGCGTGTGAATGCGCTGACACGCGATCAGCTCGAGAGTGCGATTGCGCGTGCCTATGCGAGTTCCGGTGGCGATGCCGCACAAGTCGTCGGTGAGGTCGAATCTGATCTGGATCTCGCAAGACTGATGCAGGAGATGCCGGCAGTCGAAGACTTGCTGGAGGCGGCTGATGACGCACCCGTCATTCGCATGATTAACGCACTGCTTACGCAGGCTTTGCGCGAGGGCGCATCCGATATTCATATCGAACCCTTCGAGCAGATATCGATAGTACGCTTTCGCATCGATGGTCGACTGCGTGATGTCGTGCGACCGAAGAAGGCGATTCACGCGGCATTGATTTCACGCATCAAGATCATGTCGCAACTCGATATCGCCGAGAAACGTCTGCCACAAGACGGACGCATCACGCTGCGCGTCGGCGGCAAGCCTGTCGATGTGCGGGTATCTACACTCCCAACGGGACATGGTGAACGCGCGGTATTACGTCTGCTCGACAAAGAAGGCGGGCGTATGGATCTGCAGCATCTGGGGAT
>CAZXRS010000055.1:0-11173 GCA_964642635.1 uncultured Bifidobacterium sp.
GTTGACGGCAGCTAACTTCGGCCTGGGCCTGGGCTCAGGTAATGCTCCCGGCGTCGCCGGTGTGGGTGACCTGACGAATCCTGGCGCCGAAGCCGAAACAGTCTACGGCCGTGTCACGCTGACCTCGGACAAGGCTTTCAAGCTGTCGCCGGGTGTCAATGGTTACAAGGACGAATCGAATTTCAATTCCCTGGGCTTCTTCGAGGGTAAGTACGGTGGTGTCGTGCGTGACGCAGACGGCAAAATGACGCCGCCGCGTACCGGTCGCCTGGCTTTCCAGGTGGGTGCTACTGCCGGCCAGCTGATCACGATTGATCTGGCTGACTTCGGCAAGCGCGGTCCGATCACTAATGAGATCACCGGCGATCTGGACAAGCCTTTGACAGTGACGACTGCCGGCAAACTGACGACTACCGAAGTGACTTCGGGCTTGCAGAGCCTGTTTGTGAACGGCGTAGAGATCAAGGTCATGTTTGGTAACGACACCAAGGACGAGCGTCTTGCGAAGATGGTGACTGCACTGAACGCAGCGATGACGCAGACCGGCGTCAAAGCATCATCGGGCCTAGACGGACTGAAGCTCGAGACGCTGACTGGCGGTAACCTGTCGGTCTGGTTTGATACGCTGAAAGTCTCGGATGCGACCGAATTCGGTCTGGGCGGCGCCGATGGCGTCACCGGCGAGCCCGGCGCAACGGTTACCTTCGGTAATGCGAAGGTGCTGTATCCGGCAAACGTGAACATCCGTTCGCGTGACAGCGCCAGTGCTGTACTGAGCATGCTCGACCGCTCGATGGACAAGGTCAACGCAAACCGTGCGAACATGGGCGCGGTGATGAACCGACTGCAGTACGCGGTCGATAATCTGCAGACCACATCGACCAATATGTCGGCGTCGCGCAGCCAGATTCAGGATGCTGATTACGCCAAGGCGAGCACGGAGCTGGCGAAGAGCCAGATCATGCAGCAGGCTGCGACCGCAGTGTTGGCGCAGGCGAACCAGAGTCAGCAGACGGTGCTGAAGTTGTTGGGCGGCTGATGGACTGAGTCCGTCAGTCCCGGCGCAGACTTGATGGCCGCGTTGTGACAAAATAATCGCATGATGGTGAGTCGTGCGAGGACAAGATGAACGAGTTGGGCAAGCGACTGGCGTTCAGGCTGATCAGAATTGTGCTGATCGTCCTGCTGCTACTGGTCGGTATGGTCACGCTGTTTCCGAAGCGATTCCTGCCGCCAGACATGACGCTGGCAGACTTCTACCAAGGCCTGCTCGGAGCGATTTTCCTGGCACTGGTCATGGCGGCCGTTGCCACCCGCGCCTGGTGGGATTACCAGAAGAAAAAACGCGAAACGAAATGAATGCTCCCGACACCGAGACAGGCGCGCCGAACTGCTGGCAATGTCGCCATTTTTCGGTCAGCTGGGATCCGAATCTTCCTTACGCCTGTCGTTTGATGGGCTTCAAGAGCCGCATCACGCCCGCACTCGAGGTGCTGCGTGTCGACGGCACACGCTGCCGGGGCTTTATGTTGAAGTCTGGCGCGCCCGACGTAACCGACGCGACAGTGACTGAGACGACCTCTCCTCCAGCCCGCGGACAGTACTCCACTTTCAGCACGCTCGCATGAGCCGACTACTGCTACTCCTACTGGTGCTAATGGCTTCGATGCCTGCGCGCGCAGAACTCGCAGCCGCGATGAAGGCGATTGAACGCGGGCATTACGACACCGCCTTTCGCGCGCTAAAAAGGCCCGCGGAAGAGGGCGATCTACACGCGCAGAACAATCTTGGATATCTGTATGAACACGGTCTAGGTATTGCGCGAAGCGACCCCGAAGCCTTCCGTTGGTATAGCCGCGCGGCTGAAGGCGGCTTACCGGCTGCTCAGTACAACCTGGCGACGCTGTATCTGCAAGGGCGGGGCGTCTCCGCCAATCCCCAGGCCGCTTTCAAGTGGTACGACACGGCCGCGAAAGCCGGCTACGTGGACGCCACCTATATGCTGGGCGAGTGCTATCGCACTGGCGTCGGCGTGCAGCGTGATGGCGCGACGGCGCTCTCCTGGTATCTGAAGGCCGCGCGTGATGGCCATTCTGCGGCACAGCTGATGGCGGCATCGATTTACTACACCGGCGAAGGCTGGCGCCGCGAAGTGCCGAAAGCCATGATGTGGGCCGAGCTGGCCAGGCTCAATGGTGAGACACAGGCGGTGGCGCTCACGGCCAAGATAACGCGCGACCTGACCGAGTCACAGAAGGCGTTTGCTATTGAGCAGGCGAAGCTGTGCAAAGAGAGTAAGTACCGGGATTGCGCGGACTGAGGTTGTCCGCCCGATCAGTTGGTGCGGACGCCAGTTCGCCTACGCATTAAAAAATTATAATAATTTTAACGAATAGGGATTTTTTCCGTAGAAATGCCGGAAAAGCTTTGCCGCCCAACCGGCAAATTCCTGCTGTCGAGAATTCGTCGCTTGCCGCCCGGACGAGTTTTTCCTCCCCCCGGCAAGGCCCTGCCGATCCGACACCTCCCCTGAAAACCCGCATGGTTCCTTGAGAAATCGATTGGCACGGTGATTGCTATGAAGAAACCGTTCATTGATTTAATAGGCAATCATCGTGACGGCTCAATTCGAAAATACTCATCCGGCGCTGTGGCTCGATCCCAAGGCTGCAGTGGGCAGCGTGGAGCGCGAGCAACTCGAAGCGGCAGGCTTGCAGCTACTGCCGGTGGCAACCCTGGACGACCTGCGGCAAGGCCTGGCTAAGGCACGGCTGGTAGTTATTCGCCTGATGGGCGATGTCGGTTTGCTCGAAGAGGTTAAGAAGCTGACGCAATCCTTCGGCCATGACGTGCCGGTGCTGTGCCGCGTTGATCAGGGCGAGCTCGCGCTGGGTGTCGAGGCGATGCGCCGCGGTGCTTACCATGTGCTGCCAGCTGACGCATGGTCGGTGGACCAATGGCGTCATGCGCTGGCGATTGCGCCTAAGCGCACGGATGTCGCAAAGGGCGGTCCGCAAAAATTTGTTTTTGTTGATCCCAATAGCCAGCACCTGCTCGAGCTTGCGCGTCGCGTCGCGCAGACCGAGGTGTCGGCACTGATCGTCGGTCCTACGGGTGCCGGCAAAGAAGTTCTCGCACGCGTGCTGCATGATGCATCGCCGCGCCGCAATGGTCCGTTCGTCGCATTGAACTGCGCGGCGCTTCCGGAAAACCTGATTGAAGACCTGCTGTTTGGTCATGAGAAGGGCGCTTTCACCGGCGCGCTGAAAGAACATCGCGGCCTGTTTGAACAGGCGCATGGCGGCACCATCTTCCTCGATGAAATCGCCGAGATGCCTTATCACCTGCAGACCAAGCTGTTGCGCGTGCTGCAGGAGCGCAAGATCACTCGCCTAGGCGGCAATACATCGGTCGACCTCGATGTTCGACTGGTCGCGGCGACTAATAAAGACCTGCGCGAAGCGATCGCAAACCGCGAGTTCCGCGAAGATCTGTATTTCCGTATTAGCGCGTTCAAGCTATCGATTCTGCCTCTGCGCGAGCGTCCGGGCGACGTATTGCCGCTGGCGATGCAATTCCTCGATATGTTCGGTCCGTCTGATCGAACGGTCATGTTGACCCAGGCTGCGATCGATCGCATGCAGACCTACAGCTGGCCGGGCAACGTGCGTGAACTACAGAACGTCGTGCAGCGCGCACTCGTGCTGTGCAACGGTGATCTGATCACTGAAAACGAATTGATGTTCGATGAAATCGATCGCCGCCCTGAGCCACTAGCGGTATCGACACAGTCGCAGCTGATGCAGTACGGACAGCGCGAAGTGTCGGATGCACACCAGTGGCGCAGCGAAGATCTGGTGGACCTATCGACGGCCGTCAAGAGCAGTGAGTATCAAGCCATCATGGCGGCGATTCAGTCGACAAAGAATCGTAATGAGGCTGCCAAGAAGCTTGGCATCAGCCCGCGCTCCCTGCGTTACAAGATGGCGCAGTTCCGCGAGCGCGGTATGACAGCCATGGCTGCTGCCTGAGCTGATAGGAGACCTCAGTCATGACACTCAAAATCAACAGCCAATCGAATATCGACGCGATGCTGGCCACGCTACGCCAGCACCAGATTGATTCCACCGGACGTACGACCCCGGGCGTGCTCACGCCGCCGATGCCAGAAGTTGGCAAGCCTACGTTCGGCGAAGCGATTAAGTCAGCGGTAGAACATACAAACAACCTTGACATGCATGCGGGTGCACTGAAAGAAGCGTATGACCGTGGTGAAGATGTTCCGCTGACAGACGTTGTGCTCGCAATGCAGAAATCATCGCTGTCTTTCGAGGCGACGCTGCAAGTCAGGAACAAGGTATTGAAGGCTTACGAAGATATTTTGAACATGCCGGTCTGATGACCCCGAAACAAACAGAACGACCAGAGAGTAAACCATGGCCGAAGCAACTATGAATCCCGGTGGAGTACCACCGCAAATGCCTCCCGCGCTGCAGACTGGCGCCGCCGACCCTGGTGCCGGTGGCGTACCTGCGACCAGTGGCCCGGTGAACCGCCAGCTGCCCGAAGCGATGCAAAGCGTCGCCGGCGGCTTCTCGTCGTTCCGCGACTGGATGGATGGCATGCTCAAGCAGCCCGCCATTCGTCGTGCGCTGTTGCCTATGGTGATACTGCTGATGCTGGCAGTGACGGCAGTGATTTTCCAGTCGACGCAGACTGTGCCGTATCGTCCGATCATGCCCGGCATGACCGAGAACGATAAGCAGGCTGCGCTCGAGGCACTGAAAGCCGCTGACTTCAAGCCTAAGGTGGATACCCAAAGTGGGCAGATCACCGTGCCAGAAGGTCGCTACCATGAAGCGCGTATTTTCCTGGCCGGTCAGGGCATTCCGAAAGAAGCACAGCCTATCGGTATGGAATCGCTGAAAGACAAGTCGTCGATGACGACCAGTCAGTTCATGGAGCAAGTGCAGTACAACACAGCGATCGAGCAGGAACTCTCGCGCTCGATCATGCAGATTTCGACGATTAAAGCAGCTCGCGTGCATCTCGCCTTGCCGAAGCAGTCGGTGTTCGTGCGCGAACGCGCTACGCCGAAAGCGTCGGTGGTGGTTACACCGCATTCCGGCCGTGGTGTGTCCACGCCGCAGGTAAAAGCGATTGTGCATCTGGTGTCGTCATCGGTGCCTTATCTGTCACCGGAGAACGTGTCGGTGGTCGATGACCAGGGCAACCTGCTCACGATGGACAATCCGGTCGACGCAGCGATGGGCCTGACCGTGGCTCAGATGCAGCACAAGCAGCGTACTGAAGAGCTTTACAAGAATCGCGTGACCGAACTGCTCGGACCTGTCGTCGGCGAAGCCGCGGTGCAGGCGCAGGTCAACCTGTCCATGGATTACACGCAGGTTGAGACCACGACTGAGGATTTCGACGACAAGGACAAGGGCGTCAAGCCGCGTTCCGAGGCGCTGACGACCGAGCGTAAGTACAAACTGGATCCAGAGGGTATTCCGGGCTCGATGACGAACTCGCCGCCGCCGGATGCTGATCTGACCAAGAACACGAATACCGACGAGAAGAAGCCGGCAACTAACGAGATCGTGACGACCAAATCGACACGTAACTTCGAGATGGACCGCTCGGTGCGTCATACCAAGAATTCACCGGGAACCATCTCGCGTGTCACCGTGGCTGTGGTGGTGGCTGAGCGTCCGGCACCGCCGTCGGCTGATGGCAAGCCGCTGGCCCCAGGTGCGCCGACGACGATTCCGTATACGAAAGAAGAGCTCGATCGTATGTTGAACCTGGTGCGTAGCGCCGTCGGTTACAACGAGGAGCGTGGCGACGTGGTCACCGTGGCACCGGCTCGTTTCGAGACCCTGGCTCCCGAGCCGCCTAAGCCCTGGTATGCCGATCCGGATATCCAGAACGTGATTAAAATTGGTATCGCTGCATTCGTGATTGTGGTGTTCCTGCTCGCAGTGGTGCGGCCGATGGTCAAGGGACCGACGATTAACCAGCAGATCATGCCGCCGTTCGGTCCGACACCGGAAGAGGTCAAGCAGCTCGAAGCGAAGGCCGCCGAAGAAGCCAAGGCCGAGCTGGAGGAAAAGCTGGCCGAGGAAAAGGCTGCCGAGGAAGCCAAAGCTGCCGAGGAAGCGGCGATCGCTGCCGAGGAAGCCGCGGCCGAGGCTGCCGCTGCAGAAGAGGCTGCCGCAGAGGAGGCCGCGCAACTGGCTGCTGCCGAAGCCGCTGCGGCCGAAGCCGCAGAGGGCGAAGAAGGCGAGGAAGATGACGAGGACGAGCTCGGCGAGGATGAAATGGCGCTCGAAGAAGGTGAGAGCCTCGACGATCTGCGTGCCCGTATGCAGGCAATGAAGCCTAAGAAGCCAGCCTTTACTGCCGATATGCTGGATACCGCTAACAGCTATGATGACAAGGTCGCGCTGATCCGTATGCTGGTCGCGCAGGAGTCTGGCCGGGTGGCACTGGTACTGAAGAACATGGTCCGCAATTGATGCCGGCCGACACACTTAACTGATTGGAAATGACCATGGCCGAGCCGCAAAAAACAGAACCAACGAACGCTGAACAGACGCCCGAAGATCTCGAGGCGATGAAGAAGAAGTTCAAGCCGAAGAAAAAGAAAATGGCGATTCCGACCGACATGCTGTCGGACGCGAAAAGCTACGACGATAAGCTGATGCTGGTGAAGTTCCTCACCGAAAAAGAGAAGGGCCGCGTGGTCCTGATGGTGAAGAACATGCTCAAGGGCATGGGCGAAGTGAAGAAAAAATAAAGAACGCAGATAACGAACGCGTGTAACGAAAGCAGCAACCGAGGTTAACTATGGCAGATAACGCACCCCAGACCCAACCGGCAATGACGGACGAGCTCAAACGCGAGCTGTCCGAGATCACTAACGTGCAGCGAGCCGCTGTGCTGATGCTGCTGCTTGGTGAAGACCTGGCCTCTAACATCATCAGCTACCTGGACCCGAAAGAGGTGCAGGAACTGGGTGCGGCCATGGTGTCCGTCGCCGATATGTCCCAGGAGGCGGTGAACTGGGTACTCGACGAATTCGTCGATATGCTGAAAAAGCAGACCAGCCTGTCACTCGGCACCACGGAATATGTAGAGACGGTATTGAAACGCGCACTCGGTCCGGACAAGGCCGCATCCGTGCTGTCGCGCATCATGCCGAACCGTGCCAGCCGCGGCCTCGAGATTTTGCAGTGGATGGATGCACGTGCCATCGCCGAGATGATTCGTGGCGAACACCCGCAGGTGACCGCGATCATTCTGTCAGTGCTCGAATCTGAAGTCGCTGCTGATGTGCTCGCCTTCTTGCCGGAAGAGTCGCGCGCCGAAGTGGTACAGCGCGTGGCCAGCCTTGATACGGTCCAGCCGTCTGCGATGGAAGAGCTGGAATCGATCATGAAGAAACAGTTCTCGAACAATGCCTCGGCATCGTCGTCGAGCTTCGGTGGCGTGAAAGCGGCTGCGAAGATCATGAACTTCACCAAGGTCGAGCTGGAATCGTCGATCTTGCAGGGTGTGGGTCAGATCGATGAAGAGCTCGCGCTTCGCATCCAGGACAACATGTTCAGCTTCGAAAATCTGGCAGCGGTGGACAACCGCGGTATCCAGGCCCTGATGCGCGCGGTCGAACCAGACCTGCTGATGATCGGCTTGAAGGGTGCGACGGAAGAGGTCAAGACCAAGTTCCTGGACAATATGTCCAGTCGTGCTCGCGGTATGTTCCTCGACGATATGGAAGCCAAGGGCCCGCTGCGCATGACCGAAGTCGAAGACGCGCAGAAGAAGATCATGCGTCAGGCGCGAAAGTTGTCCGAGAAGGGCGAGCTGATCCTGGCATCGGGCGGAGCAGATTTTGTCTAATACGCCTGCAGCGCGCAAGCGCAATGCATGGTTGCCGAACCGGATGTTCGATCCGGCGTCGAACCCGTTCGCGATCCAGAATCTGCTTGATCGTCACGAGCCGCCTTTCGTTGCGGAACGCGATGAGCGGCCCGATGGTGCGTTCGGTATCGATACGGTCGCGAGCGGCTCCACTATTCAGGCCTTCGAGGTCAATAGCGAGCTGCAGCTACCCGATGAAGATTTTGCGGTGGATGCCGAAGTTTCCGACGAATTTACCGCTGAAGAGACGATTCCTGATCCCGGGTTCGATACCGCGGATGCCGAGGATATGTATGCCGCATTTACTGCGGGCATGGATGAAGAAGCCGACACTCAAGCAGTTGCTGCGGAATCTGACATCACCACCGACACAGAAGCGACGATCAATGAGGTCGTGGATGCTGAGCAGGTAAGCGAGTTGCCGCCGGTGATGGCGACAGCAGAGCCCGAGCCTGAGGCGGCCATCGAAGAGTTTGAAGCCTCGGCCACTGATAGTGAAGCCACACCGCTACCGGCGATGACTGCTGAAGTCGTTGTGGAAGATGTGTCTACAGACAGCGAGCCTATGGCCGAGCCAGCAATGCTGGCCGACGTTGAACCGGTCACTCCTGCAGAGCCGGATCTCAGCAGCGAGGCCGTGACTCAGATGGTAGAAGCCGCGCGTGCCGATGCCTACGCACAGGGACTCGACGCAGGCCGCGGTGAAGGTCGTGAGTCCGAGCGTCCGCTGGCGCATAAGCAAGGCTATGACGAAGGATTCGCTGCCGGCGTCGCGCAAGCAAAAGCCGAATCACAGAGCGACGAACAAAAAAGACAGCAGGAAGCGCATCAGGCAAAACTCGATCAGCTGCAGGCAGTGGTTGATAACCTTCAACAGCTGGCCTATAACCCGGACGCGATGTTCGAGCCGATGAAAAAACTTGCGGTGTATCTGGCCGAACAATTGGTACGAGGTGAGCTGACGCAGTCGCCGCAAGCGATCTCTCGCTTGGTGGACAATGCGCTGCGCGAACTGAACGCCTCCGGCGACAAAGCCGTGATCATTCATCTGAATCCCGAAGACCTCGAAGCCTATCGCCCTACGGTCGCGAATTTCGCTGACAGTCTGATCCTGCGTCCTGACACGAAGCTCGAGCGCGGCAGCGTTCGCGTATCGCTGGACGGCAGCGTGGTCGAAGATCTGATGCAGCGCCGTGCAGACGGCTTGAAAAAATCACTGGCACAGGCGCCGGCGCCGGGCTGGCGTGCGGGTGGCGGTACCTTGGCGTCACGCGTGCAGCAAGGACAACCCGTGGATGACGTGACTATCATCGACAACAAAGATAAACCAGCCAAGACGCTTGAGACCGCCGCTCCGGCGGACGATCATGCTTGATTACGACCCCGTCGTTGAACATCTGATCGCGCATACGCGCGTTCCGCCCGCATGCCAAACCGGTACGCTGGTGAGACTGGTCGGCATGACACTGGAGGCGCGCGGCATCATGGCGCCGCTGGGCGCATTGTGCGAGGTCGAATCCACGACGGGTGGCCACAAGGTACAGGCCGAAGTCGTGGGTTTCAACGACCAAACCCTCTTCCTGATGCCGTTTACTGAAGCGGTGGGCATTGGTCCGGGTGCTACGGTGCGTGTCGTCACGCATTCTTCCGAAGCAAGCCTGGGTTCCGAATTACTGGGTCGAGTGATTGATGCGTTTGGCGAGCCCCTCGATGGTGGCCCGAAACCCGATTGCAAAGATAAGCTCGCACTACTCGGTCTGCCTCTGAATCCTATGGAGCGCGGCCCTATCAATCAGGTGCTCGACGTGGGTGTGAAGGCGATCAATGGCCTGCTGACGATGGGACGCGGACAGCGTATTGGTCTCGTGGCGGGTTCGGGCGTCGGCAAGAGCTCGCTGCTCGGCATGATCACTCGCAATACGGAAGCAGATGTAGTCGTGATCGGACTGATCGGCGAACGCGGACGCGAGGTACAGGCCTTCATTCATGAAGTGCTCGGTCCCGAGGGCCGAAAAAAATCCGTCGTCATCGCAGCGCCTGCGAACGTGTCGCCGGTGATGCGCCTGAAAGCGACGCATCTGACGCACGTGATCGCCGAGTATTTCCGTGATCAGGGTAAAAATGTATTGATGCTGATGGATAGTCTGACCCGCGTTGCGCATGCGCAGCGCGAGATCGGTCTGGCCATTGGCGAGCCACCGACCGCGAAGGGTTATCCGCCGTCGGTGTTCGCACTTCTGCCCAATCTCATCGAACGTACCGGCGTAGGTCGTCATGGTTATGGTGCGATCACGGCTATCTACACCGTGCTCGCCGAGGGCGATGATTCGCAAGATCCTATCGTCGATATCGCACGTGCATCGCTGGACGGACAAGTGATGTTGTCACGCAAGCTGGCGGATGCCGCGCATTACCCGGCGATTGATCTCAACGGCTCAATTTCGCGCGTGATGCAGAATCTGGTGAATGCCGAAGACCAGAAGCTGGCGAATCGAGTACGGCGACTCTGGTCGCTGTACCAGCAGAACCAGGATCTGATTTCTGTGGGTGCCTATGAAGCTGGAACGAACGCTGAAATCGATCAGGCGATCGCGCTACGCCAGCAGATTGAGTCTTTCCTGCGTCAGGATATGAATGAGGGCGTGAACTATCCCGTTACCTGGCAAGGCATACGGCAGCTGGCCAGTGCTTCAGCGATCCCTGATCAAGCATGAAGCCCACCACCTGGACGGTTCTGGCCGACAAGGCGAAAGCCGATGTGCATGAGGCACAAGAGCAAATCAATGAGGCGCGTCATCGCGTCGACAAGCTCGAGGGCAGTATTGCGCACCTCGACGTACTGCGCGACGACTATATCGCCAAATACAACGAGACACAGAAGCTGGCGCATTCGATCGCCGAGACGATCACCTACCGTAAATTTCTGGAGCACCTGCGTGGTCTTCGACGCAAGGTCGAATCACAGCTACAGGATGCCAACCTACAGCTGGCTGATGCGAAAGCCGCTCATGTGAAAGCCGTGCGCGAGCAGGCAAAAATGGATGCCATGGTGGAACGCGATGCTCGCAACCGAGCGCTGGCTGCTGCGAAACTCGAGCAGCGCGCGCTAGATGAAGCAGGTTTAAGGTTGTTTAACCTGCGTTAAGCTGCCGGTCGGCTTCACAAGGCTGGCAAGTAACGGAAGCACACAATGGCCACGATGGTCGGCAAGGCCTGCCCCGAATGCGGCAACCACACGCTCATCCAC
>CAZXRS010000056.1:0-11004 GCA_964642635.1 uncultured Bifidobacterium sp.
GGGTGGCATGGGCATGGATGGAATGATGTAATTCCTGAAGCTCTCGTCACCACCAAGGCCTGCAGCGATGCAGGCCTTTTTTATGCCTATGATGTTTAGTTCGATCTGCATCAATGCACGAATGTCTGCTGTTCGAACAGTATTTAACTTTTGAGGTGAACATTCAGGGCGATTAGTGAAACCTACCGATGAACGCATTTGGTCGATTAATGACGAATCGTTCTATAAAAAATATACGGAGGTGACACCATGCTCAAGCTTTGCTCTCATCGCACGAAAAGCTATGGCAACCACGGTTCTCGTGGCTATGTAGCGTACTCAAGGGAAGCATCCCCACTTCAAACACTCACCGTCCGTATGCGTGAAGCAGCGGATCAGCCGGGCACGGCAAAACTCGCCGAGCTCAGGCAGTCGGGGCTATATCAGGAAATTTATGAGTGGGGCCGACGGCAGGCACAGATTGCTGCTCGTCGCAGTGTCGCTGACCGGAACGATAGCGCCGCACGCAATGCAGCCGCGGTTCAAGTTATCTGCTACACACTGGATGCCTATCTCAATTTCAGCAGCTATTACGAGGCGGCGCCCTCTCCACTACCCGGCTCGGACCTCAGTCATGACAGAGGCATCGAACAGTCCCTCCTCACACAGATTCGACCTCACCATCACAGCAACCTGTTGCATCAGTTTCATGAAAGCTTAAAAATAAACAGTGATGAAAGACGCATAGCCTTGCTGTCGTCGCTGGATGCCCGACTGCGTGACAAGCTACGCGGCGAAGGAATGGTGACTGGTGCAGACTTGCAGGCATCGAAATCATTCTCCGATCCCCAGCATGCCCTCAATGAGGCGGAACTGCTGGCCGTCGTGGATTACCTCAACTCGTCAACTGGCACCTTTAACGCGGTGAATGGAGCGGCCATCGCTAGCGCGTACTATGGTGAAAAGTCGCTGAACCCGCGCATCTCCGTCTTCAGCACGACGCTCAATAGCGCCATTACCAAGCTCAGCGAGCATCCGTATTTCGCTCGTCGCGACATTGTCTGCTACAAGGGCATACGGCTGGGCGGAATGGATTCACCTTTCCGACTCGCAGCGCTGAACGATGCGTACAACCGACAAGGCCTGATCGCCTTTCCGAACGTGCTTTCGGCGAGCTGCGATCCGGAGCAAAGTTATGCGAGAAAAAAATATGAAGAGGGCTATACGCTCGAATGCATGATCACGATGCGGCGTGGCTTCTACGCCGACCCCTTCCACGATCCGAAAACGATGGGCGAGCATGAAATCCTCGGCCCTGCAAACCAGCGTTTCCGTGTCACCGGAAAATCATCGTTCCCAACCTTCGACTGGTACGGAGAAAAGCCAACCGAGGTTGATGTCGAACGCTATGTGATGGTACCGGCCGATTTGTGAAACTCAGCGCTTCCAAGAAGGCGTGCGTTTCTCTATGAAAGCCTGCACGCCTTCCAGCGCTGCGTCGTCCATCATATTGCAGGCCATGGTCTGCCCGGCGAGCTGATAAGCAGCAGCGATGCCCATCTCCACCTGCCGGTAGAACATCTGTTTACCCATCGCGATCGCTACTGCAGGTTTAGCGAGGATAGAGGCCGTGAGTTTCGTAATCTCATCGTCAAGCGCATCTGGTGCCACTACGCGATTGACCAGACCACGTTCGCGGGCCGTATGCGCATCAATGAAATCTCCGGTCAGTAGCATTTCCATCGCCTGCTTGCGCGGTACATTGCGCGATAGCGGCACGGACGGTGTGGAGCAGAATAAGCCGTAGTTCACACCCGACATCGCGAATGTTGCTTCCGTCGATGCCACAGCAAGATCGCACATACCGACCAGCTGACAGCCAGCAGCGGTCGCGATGCCTTGGACACGTGCGATCACGGGTTGAGGCATCTGCTGTATCAAGAGCATCAACTTGCTGCACTGATCGAATAGTTGCTGGTAGAAAGTTGCTGACGGCGTAGCCCGCATCTGCTTCAAGTCGTGGCCAGCGCAGAAGGCCTTACCCTGTGCAGCCAGTACGACAACGCGCACAGCTTCGTCAGAGGCGATGTCGGTCAGCTCAGCCTGCAACGCCGACATCATTGCTTCGGACAGCGGATTGAAACGGTCAGCACGATTCAGGGTCAGCGTCGTAACGCCATGCTGATCGGTGCGCAGCACATAGGGTGTGTCGGATTGCGGTAGCTTGGCATTCATTATCACTCCTCCGGCCGTCATTCAGCGGCGCTTAGTCTTCTTCGTATGCTTCGTCGACCCGCTGCGGATCGGCGAGAGATGGTGGTACCACATAAGTAGCCAGCAGCTCGAGCCGACTTGCGGGTGTCTCAAGACTGACGCGGCCGAGGGCGCCACTGCGATAGTCCAGCAACAGCGTGTGTGCGGCTTTCTCGACATCGACATCACCACCCTTGAGCCGATAGCCGCGTTTCGCAGCAATCGCTTCCACCACACCGACGCCGTCCATCCCGTCCGGATTCATGGCATAGCGCGTAGCAAGCAAAGGCGAATAGCGTTGCAGCAGCAAATCAGCGAGAAAGAATGCCACTTCCTCTTCAATGATCGCGTTGACACCGATCGCATGGCTGGCAGCGAGCATCAGGCCATCGGTCGGATGCTCGATCTTGGGCCACATCAGCCCCGGCGTGTCCGTCAGAACGATGTTATTACCGAGGAACAGCCGTTGCTGAGTCTTGGTTACTGCTGGCTCATCGCCCACCTTAGCCACACGCTTCTTCAGCAGCGCGTTCATTAGCGTGGATTTACCGACGTTGGGAATACCCATGATCATGACACGCAGGGGCTTCAATGCCGTACCGCGATGCGGTGCCAGTTTAAGCGCCAGCTGAGGAATTTTCGCGACCTCGGCTGGCTTGCGACACGACAGCGCAACCGCTGTTACTTGCGGCTGCGCGCTGTAATGCGCAAGCCATTGCTTGGTCGCTGCGGGATCAGCTAGATCGCTCTTATTAAGAATTTTCAGGCAAGGCCGCTGGCGTGCTCGGCGCAGAGACTCGATCATCGGGTTACTGGAAGCCTGCGGCACGCGCGCGTCCAGCACCTCGATCACGAGATCGACTTTCTCCATGGACTCCGCGGCTTTTTTGCGCGCGGCGTTCATGTGGCCAGGGAACCATTGGATAGACATCAGTAACGCTTGCGATGGGAAAGCAGTATTGTAACCGCGCCGCCAGCTACCTCAGGGGACGGGCGTTCAATCGACCCCAGCCAGCGCTTTCAGGTGTGCGACCACGCTGCGACCCAAGGCCGACAGCGCATAACCGCCTTCAAGGCAGCTGACGATGCGTCCATGTGCGTAGAGTCGCGCGATCTCGACCAATTGCTTGGTAATCCATGCGTAGTCAGCCTCAACCAGCCCCATGGAGGCGATATCGTCTTCACGGTGCGCGTCGAAACCGGCAGAGATAAAAATCATCTCCGGGCGGTGCGCATGTAGGGCTGGCAGCCATCGCTGGCGAACGATGTCGCGTATCAGATCCCCACGTGTATATGCAGGGACTGGCACGTTCACCATGTGGGCTGGCTCGGTGCCAGCGGGATGAACGCCTGTGTAGGGATAAAGCGGATGCTGAAAAAAACTGACCATCAGCACGCGGGGATCATCTGCAAAGGCATCCTCGGTGCCGTTGCCATGATGAACATCGAAATCGACAATGGCGATACGCTGGAGTCCATAGACCTGCATCGCATGCTTCGCTGCGATTGCGACATTGTTGAACAGGCAAAAGCCCATCGGCGTCGATGGCGTGGCGTGATGACCCGGCGGTCTTATCGAGCAAAAAGCGTTATCGACTTCACCCTTCATCACGGCATCGGTGGCGGCGACTGCGGCACCAGCGGCACGGAGCGCTGCATTCCAGCTATGCTCATTGAGCAGGGTATCGGCGTCGAGCGGGTAGTAGTCTCCGTGCGCGGGAATATGATCACGTACCCGGGCGATGGCGGCAGACTCATGCACAAGCTGCAAATCTTCTATCGTTGCGCAAGGCGCCTCACGCTCTTCAAGCAGGGGCGCAAGACCACTGGCGATCAGCTGGTCATCAATAGCCTGCAGTCTTGCCGGGCACTCCGGATGCCATTCGCCCATTTCGTGACGCTTGCAGTCCGGGTGGGAAAAAATTGCGGTACTCATGACAACTATTATGCATCAGCTGTGCGTGCTCTATACTTGCGCGTGCGCGGCAAAGTCCGCATCTTCACGTCTCCTGTCAATGAAACTGATTCCTGCCTTTCTCGTCTCTACGCTGTTGGCCACAACGCTTGCCGCCCACTCGGCCAACGCGCACGCCGACAAGAAGAAAAAATCCGCCACCCGGCCGCATGCGCATGCCAAAGTTGGCGTGAAGGCGGCAGCGAAGCCGACCGCAAAGTCTCGCTCGAAATCTGGCGTAACGCATGCTGCCGATGAGGTCGAGTTCACCAATTTCAACCAGTGGCGCGCGGTCAGTGAATTCATCGATGAGATGTCGGCGGATTACGGATTTGAGCGTGATGGCCTGCGTGCCTTGTTTGGTAAGGCGCATTATCAGGATAGCGTGGTCAAGCTGATCAATCCACCGCCGGCAGGTAAGGCTAAAAACTGGACCGTCTACCGCTCACGTTTCATTGAGCCGCGCCGACTGAACGCCGGCGTCGCCTTCTGGAACCGCTACGCACAGGAACTCGAACGCGCACAACAGGAATTTGGTGTTCCGCCAGAAATCATTATCGGCATTCTAGGCGTTGAGACGCTGTATGGTCGTTCGACGGGCAAGTTCAGAGTCATCGATGCGCTGACCACGCTCGCCTTTGCCTATCCTGAAACGCCGAATCGTGCGCCACGCATGCAGTACTTCCGCAACGAACTGAAGCAGGCTCTGCTGTTCGCACGCGAAAGCGGCATTGATCCGATGTCACTCAGTGGATCATTTGCGGGAGCGATCGGCTGGCCTCAGTTCATGCCGGGCAGCATACGCAATTTCGCAGTCGACTTCGATGGCGATGGAAAGATCGACCTACGCAACTCGCCAATCGATGCGATCGGCAGCGTCGCTAGCTTTTTGTCCCAGCATGGCTGGCAACGCGGGCATCCGGTCATCTTTGATGCAAAGGTAACACCAGAAGCATCGTGGCCTTCGCTGATCGGACAAGGTCTGGTGGCAAACGTCAGTGTCGAGCAATTGCAGCAAGCCGGCGTGGTGGTGCCTGACATCGTTCCTGCGGCACTGAATTACGGACTCATCGATCTGGAAGACGGCGATCGACCAACGCTGTACCTGCTTGGCACCAGCAATTTCTTCGCGATCACGCAGTACAACCGCAGCTATTACTACGCGATGGCCGTTATCGAGCTGGGCAAGGCAGTGAACCAGCAGCGCATGCGATGAGCGATTTCTCGCCCGATGTCAATGGGCTCGGTGATGAAGACATCATCGCGCTGACACGCAGCTGGGTAGAACATGCTGTCATCGGACTTAACCTGTGCCCTTTCGCCAATGCCGTCGCGCGCAAGGAGCAAATCGAATATCGGGTCAGCCATGCGAGCGAGCCCGAAGCCTTGCTGCAGGATCTGTCGCTGGCGCTTCAGACGCTGATCGACACGCCAGCTGAGCGCCTCGACACGCTGCTACTGATTCATCCATGGATCTTGAATGATTTTTTCGACTTCAATGATTTTCTTGGCGTGACAGAGGATGTGCTCGATCAGACCGGCCTGTCGGGTATTGTTCAGATCGCCAGCTTTCATCCGCAGTACCAGTTCGCCGACGTTGCACCCGACGATGTGACCAACGCGACCAATCAGTCTCCCTTCCCTACGCTACACCTGCTGCGCGAGGACAGCCTGGATCGCGCGATCGCCGCCATGCCGGACACCGATCAAATCGTCGATCACAACCTCGCTCTGATGCGCCGCCTCGGCAAGGCGGGCCTGCTGGAACTTCAGAACCTCATCGTTCAATCCGCCCGATCATCGCGCAAGGCCTGAAGGCTCACGAGGCCCTCCGCCACGGATGAGCGGTGGCGCCCCATCCTTTTATCTACCCGGCCATCGGAAAAGCAGATCGGACAACGCACCGGAAAACATTTGTCCGGAAGCATTGATTCTTATCAAGGCTGCATCGACCCGCACTTACTAGAATTGCAATAATGAAACAGCTGATCATCGGTTCGAATTTAACAATTAATCGACCCGGAGCAGCGCTCATTACCCGGGAATTAAAATTTTTCGATATGAATCATGGAGTTATTGCTCTGAGACGACAAGTGTCGGGCATGACTTGCCCTCACATTTTGCAGAAGTGGTTTTTGCTTATTGATAATATTTAATTAAATCCGGTTAACAAATATAAAACACGACCAATCATCGGCCGCGCTGCTTAGGGACGGATACCCGCCTGAGCGGCGCAGTTCATTCACCTGACAACCTGGAAACCATTCGCCCATGACGACTCAGTTTATTCACCAGAACAGCAATCGACTGGCCGATCAGGTCGCCTATGACCCGAACAATCTGCTCGATTCATTGATTGAAAAGCTGCACCTGAAGAACGATGCGGCCTTGTCGCGTGCACTGGAAGTCGCACCGCCGGTGATCAGCAAGATCAGACACCGCCGACTGCCTGTAGGCGCATCACTGCTGATTCGAATGCACGAGGTCAGCGACCTGTCGATTCGTGAACTGCGGATTTTGATGGGCGATCGTCGCGAAAAATTCAGGATCAGCGACAAACAATTCAAACCTAAACAGTTGGATCAATAGAATCCACCTGATGGCCTCAATAAAAAACGGGAAGTCGGCATCGCCGCATTCCCGTTATTCGATTCGATCAGCGTGATTCAGGCAGGAAAAACGCCTGTCGATAAATAGCGATCACCGCGGTCGCAAACAATAAACACGATGACCGCATTTTCAACCGTCGCGGAAATTCTTAACGCAACTTCGCACGCGCCGGCAGCCGATATGCCTGCGAAAATTCCTTCTTCAATCGCCAGCCGGCGCGCCATGTGCTCTGCGACTGACTGACTAACGTTTTCCACCTGATCTACGCGACTGCGATCAAAAATCTTCGGCAGATAAGCCTCAGGCCATTTCCTTATTCCGGGAATCTGCGAGCCTTCTTCTGGCTGCGCGCCGATGATCTGAATGGCAGGATTTTTTTCTTTCAGATAGGACGACACTCCCATAATGGTGCCGGTCGTGCCCATGGCACTGACAAAATGCGTAACCTTGCCGTCAGTATCGCGCCAAATTTCCGGACCGGTCGACTCGTAATGAGCGCGCGGGTTATCCGGATTGGCGAATTGGTCGAGAATTCTGCCCTTACCCTCGCGCTGCATCTGGTCCGCCAGATCACGGGCGTATTCCATGCCGCCCGATTTTGGTGTCAGGACAATTTCTGCTCCGTAGGCGGCCATGCTTTGGCGACGCTCTAGGCTGAGGTTCTCAGGCATCAACAGAATCATCCGATAGCCCTTCATCGCAGCAGCCATCGCGAGCGCGATACCCGTATTACCACTGGTCGCTTCGATCAGCGTGTCGCCAGGCTTGATCTCGCCGCGCGCTTCCGCGCCCTTGATCATCGCGAGCGCAGGACGATCCTTCACGGAACCGGCGGGGTTGTTCCCCTCCATTTTCCCGAGAATGATGTTGTTGCGACGCGCGGCGTCCTCGCCGGGGATGCGCTTAAGCTGCACCAGCGGCGTGTTACCGACGAGATCCTCAATGGAATGAAATGACATGGGGCTCAATAGCGGGATAAAGCAAACCGCCATTGTAGTGGAATACCCAAAACCGCTGCGCCACCCGCTGGCGGCAGCAGCGGCGGTGGGCGGCTATTTGCCCGCAGACGCTTTGTCAGCGGATTTGCTGTCAACCTTCGTCACCTTCGGCGTCTGCGCGGCCTCATCATAGGGCTTGCCACTGACAGTCAGGCCCGCCGCCGACAACTTCACGGCATTACGCGACCCAATGCCCTTCACACGACGCTCAAGGTCGGCCCAATCCTTGAAACTGCCATTTTTTTCACGCTCGGCGAGAATGGCTTTTGAGGTAGCCGGCCCCACACCGGCGATGCCGTCAAGCGCCGCCTGATCTGCACTGTTGACATCGACAGCAGCATAGGCCGAGCCGGCGATCAATATCGACAGGCCGAGAGGCAACAGGAATTTTTTGAACATAAATATTCTCCGCAATAGATAGTCAGGAATGGCGGCCGGCGTACTTACCTGCCGCATCCGGATTAAACGCGAAGAAAAGCAAATTTTCGTATCAACAAAGAATGATTCTTTTGCATGGTGCGATCTTTGTTCGATACGAATACCTATGGCTACATCATCGACAGATCTGTCGTATGAATCAGCCCTGGCTCATGACAGAGAGATCTTCGCTGCGGCGTGGCGCGTAGCTTTCCCACTGACTGCAGCCGGGGCAGTGCCAGTAAAACTGCTTAGACTTAAAGCCGCAGTGGCCGCACTGATAACGGCCGAGCTTTTGCGCATAACCACCCACCAGACTCTTGACCAGCGATAGCTCGGCCATACGCTCTGAAGGTGCGTGCATGAGCCGCGCCTCGATGAATTTGTCGAGACCTAACAGTGTTGGGGTGCGGCGCAATTCATCACCGACCAACTGATTTGCTGCGTCCGCTCCATCAAGCTCGATTACACCCCTGAACACGACCTCCAGTAAATCGATCGACGGCATATCCGCAAGATACGCTTTCAACAGATTGAGCCCTTCGCGCGCACGACCGACCGCGCGGTATCCGTCCATGAGACGCTGCGCAACCAATCCCACATGGGCGGCGCTTTGCTGCTCGACACGGCGCCAAGCGCGCAATGCGCCTTCAGTATCGCCGCTGGCCAGTAACGCATCGCCATACAGCAAGGTGGCTCTGACATTGTTTCTATCGTAGGAAATTGCCTTATCCAGTGTGGCCAGTGCCGTGGACGGATCAACGTGCACCAGTTCGTCCTGCGCAATCTCGCAATGAAACTGTGCGATCTCTTTCTGGTAAGCGCCCGAGCCCGAGGCTTGCAACGCGAGTGCTGCGTCGATCGCTCGCTTCCATTCTTTTTCCCGCTGATAGATCTCGAGCAGCGCACGACTGGCTTGCGGGCCATAAGCCGTACCTGCCAGTTGATGAAAAGTCTCTTCCGCTCTATCGAGTAAACCCGCCTTCAGATAATCCTGCCCGAGTTCGAAACGTGCCTGCGCGCTGGTCTCCGGCGACAGATCGGCACGAGCAAGGAGGTTTTGGTGAACGCGCACCGCGCGCTCTATATCACCGCGCCGGCGGAACAACTTGCCCAGCGCGAAATGCAGTTCGGCGGTTTCAGGATCTAGCCGAGAGATCTCGACAAAGACATCAATTGCCGTATCCGGTTGCTCGTCTAGGAGCGCGTTGAGGCCCTTGTAATAGCTGCGCGGCAGATTGCGCGACTCAGAGATCACATGTCGGATGTCGACGCGTGCTGCGATCCAGCCCAACGCAAAAAAGAATGGGATACCGAGCAGCCACCAGATTTCGAATTCCATGTCGCTTCCTGTCAGAGACCGACTTGCTCGATCAACGCCTCCGGCGCGGGCGGCTTAGCCGCCGGAGCCACCTCTGCAGTAGCCGGCTGCTCAGCACTGCCTTTACGTGCACGCTGCAACTCGCGCCGGTAGCGCAGTACCGTTGCCGTCATGGCCAGAATGCCGAAGACCATGCCCAGCACCAGAAAGAGCAGCAGCAACAGAATTAGCGGTGACTTTGTCTGCGCATTCCAGAACAGATGAAGCACGACCTCATCCGTGTTCTTCAGAGCGAAATCGAAGAACACGACGAACAGCGCGACAGCAATCAGCCGAACAATGATTTTCATCGTGAATAAGCCCGGGTGGGCATGGCATGGTTTCGCCGAAATTGTACGCGAAATGCAAGCCGATTCCGCGCCAGGCACGGGTCATGGACTTGTGAAAAAAAACGGCACCCTAGGGCGCCGTTTTCAGCTTGCGAATACCACTATATTAATCGTCACGGATCGGTTGCCCGACCATGGCATCGACCCGCTCGCGCAATTCCTTGCCCGCCTTGAAGTGAGGCACCCGTTTGCCGGGTACCACGACTGTCTCGCCGGATTTCGGATTGCGACCGATACGGGGCGGCCGGCTGTTGGTCGCGAAACTGCCGAAACCACGAATCTCGATGCGCTGACCTGAAATCAGCGCATCGGTCATCGCGTCCAGCAGCGTCTTGACCGCGAAATCCGCATCCTTGGCTACCAGTTGCGGATAACGCTCAGCCAGACGGGCTATCAGCTCCGACTTGGTCATCGGACAGGCCCGCTCAGCCCTTGTTGTCGAGCTTGGCCTTCAGCAGCGCGCCGAGGCTGGTGGTGCCCGTTGATGCAGCGGAATCGCCGGACATCTTGGTCATCGCATCCTGGGTATCTGCGTTGTCCTTCGCCTTGATCGACAGCTGGATGCTGCGAGCCTTGCGATCGATATTGATCACCATGGTCTCGAGCTGGTCGCCGACTTTCAGGTGCGTGCCAGCATCTTCGACGCGATCGCGCGAGATTTCCGATGCACGCAGATAGCCTTCGACTTCTTCCGACAGTGTGATCACTGCACCCTTTGGCTCGACCGACTTCACGGTGCCGTGCACCAGTGAGCCCTTGTCGTTCATGGCGCAGTAGTTGTTGAACGGATCGCCTTCGAGTTGCTTGACGCCCAGCGACACACGCTCGCGCTCGACATCAATCGCCAGCACGATGGCTTCGAGCTCATCACCCTTCTTGAACCTGCGCACAGCTTCTTCGCCAGTTTCGGTCCATGACAGGTCAGACAAATGCACCAGACCGTCGATATTGCCAGCCAGGCCGATGAACACACCGAAGTCGGTGATCGACTTGATCGCGCCTTTGACCTTGTCGCCCTTCTTGTGCGACAGGGCGAAATCGTCCCAAGGATTGGCCTTGCACTGCTTCATGCCCAGGGAGATG
>CAZXRS010000057.1:0-10662 GCA_964642635.1 uncultured Bifidobacterium sp.
CTACATTGGCCAGAGTGAAGCGGCAGAATTTCTTGCGCTTGAACAGCGGATTTTGCTGTTTACGATTTTCCTTGAGTTTGTTCTTGTCGAACTTTTTACCGAATGCCATTTTGCTGGCTCCTGAATCTAAGAAATTGTTTCGATATAGGTGAGGTGGAACACCAAGGCTTTGCTGTTACGGTTCTTGCGGGCCACGAAACCCTTGAACCTAAACATCTGACCCATTTCAGCGCGCTCGAGTTGGTCAGCGATAGGTCCGGCGGCTACTGCCGCTATGTCGAACTCCACCTGCCTGCCAATATTCGCTTCGACCTGTTCCGACACATGCAGCAGTCTTGCCGACACGATCGGTATGCCCGCCGGCGTGTAACGTTTTACGTCACGTTCGGCCAGGGTCGCGACGCACTGAAAGCTGTTCTCTCCTCGCTCAGTCAAAGACATCTGCCGTTAAGCAGCCGATGCCTCGCTACGTGCCGCTTTTGCAGCGTCTTCCTTTTGAACGCTCTTCATGATGGGCGAAGGCGCGGTCTCGGCCTTCTTCATGCGGACGGTCAGGTGACGTAGCACGGCATCGTTGAACTTGAAGCCAGTCTCGAGCTCGGCCAGAGTCTCACCATCGCACTCAATGTTCATGCAAACGTAGTGAGCTTTTGCGAGCTTCTGGATCATGTAAGCCATCTGGCGGCGGCCCCAGTCCTCGACGCGATGGATCTTGCCGCCACGACCGGTAACCTGGGTCTTGTAGCGATCAATCATCGCGGGCACTTGCTCGCTCTGGTCCGGATGGACGATAAAAACTATTTCGTAGTGACGCATTGTTTCTCCTTGTGGTCGTTTTACAAAATCGCCCACCCCGGCGTCAGGTCGAGTGTGGGAAGAGGAAAGCCAGCGATCATAACTGTTTTCCATTGAAAACTCAATGCGGACAGGGGTTTAGCTCTGCCTATCGCACAAAATGCTTGCATTTTTGGTGCGAACTGTACAAAAATACAGGCTGTGCATACAACCAGCCCAGAGGGTTGCCAATGATTAAACTTACCGCCCGCCAGGAGCAAATCTTGGGACTGATTCGCGACGCGATCGAGACCACGGGCTTTCCGCCGACCCGGGCAGAGATTGCGCAAACGCTGGGATTCCGGTCGGCCAATGCCGCGGAGGAGCACTTACAGGCACTGGCGCGCAAGGGCGCCATCGAGATCACCCCGGGCACCTCGCGCGGCATACGTCTGCTGGAACGACCGGCTGAGGGTTCGCGGCTGGCGCGTTTTGGCCTTGGACAAATGGCCCTGCCTCATCCGGAACTGATGCAATTCTCGCTGCCGCTGATTGGTCGGGTGGCTGCGGGTTCGCCCATCCTCGCCCAGGAGCACATCACCGCGAACTATCAGGTCGACCCTTCGCTGTTTACCGCTAAACCCGATTACCTGCTGCAGGTACGTGGCATGTCGATGCGTGATGCGGGCATTCTTGACGGTGACCTGCTCGCGGTGAAAAAGGCCGACACCGCGCGCGACGGACAAATTGTCGTTGCGCGTCTGGATGACGAGGTCACCGTAAAACGCTTCCGTCGTAATGGCAGCGCCATTGAATTGCTGCCGGAGAATCCGGATTTCAAAACCATCGTCGTGGAGCCGGGTAGCCATGAATTTGCGCTGGAAGGACTCGCGGTGGGCTTGTTGCGGGCTTGGGGTTGAGCGACGCTCGAAGCCAGAGCAAGCGATGAAATGCGTCCCAGCTCAGGCGAGGACGACGCATTAGAAGCCAACACCTCTCGTTTTGTCATTTCAGCGCAAGCTGGGATCCACAGCCTCTGCACATCATTGCCTTTATTTGCGGAGTCGCTGCCGCTTCGAAACAATCTGCGTCGCGATACCTCTCAGAATATTCACCTCTTCCGTCTCCAGCTGAGTGCGCGAAAACAAGCGCCGCAGCCTCGGCATCAGCTTCTTCGGACTTTCAGGGTCCAGAAAATCGATCTCAATCAGCGCCTGTTCAAGATGCGTGAACATACCCTCAACTTGTTCAGCACTGGCTAGCTCTCCGCGAAAACCCACACCGGTGTCGCTGCGCTTACTGCCCACCGAGGCCATCCGGCACTCGTAAGCCAGCACCTGTACCGCCTGCGAAAGATTCAGTGATGAATATGCCGGATTGGCCGGTACATTCACCAGCGCACTACACTTACCCACCTGCTCATTCGACAAACCATAGCGTTCATTACCGAACACCAGTGCCGCTTGCAATGCTGGCTCCCCAGCCAGATGCTCAGCCAGTGGACGGGGCTCGAACAAGGGCGGCGCAAACTCGCGCGGCCTCGCTGACAGCGCAGCGCTGAACTGACAACCTGACAGGGCCTCATCGAGCGTGGCAACGATGCGCGCATTGGACAGTACATCCGTCGCGCCACTGGCCAGCGCAATCGCCTCCTCGCTCTGCAACGCATCCGGATCGCGCGGACTGACCAGCACCAGCTCCGAAAAACCCATGGTTTTCATCGCGCGCGCGGCCGACCCGATATTGCCCGGATGACTGGTCTCGACCAGCACAAAGCGGATGCGATCAAACAAGGGTTTGGGTGAAGATCTCAGGTTCATTTAAAATAGCGGTCATCGCGGACGCCATTGCTGCTACCGCATCGCTCATTGTTACTGTCGCCGAATTCTAACGGAACCCCCATGCATCCCATGATCAATACCGCGGTGAAAGCCGCGCGTAAAGCCGCCGCGATCATCAATCGCGCTTCCTTCGACCTCGACCAGGTGGTCGTTTCGCGCAAAGGTCACAACGACTTTGTCAGCGAAGTCGATAAGGCGGCCGAAACCGCCATCATTGACGTGCTGAAGCAGGCCTATCCCGGGCATGCGATTCTGGCCGAAGAATCCGGTGCCTCGTCCAACCTTCACGACGAGAATGAGAATGTCTGGATCATTGATCCACTAGACGGCACGACCAACTTTCTGCACGGCTTCCCGCAATACTCGGTGTCCATCGCGCTGCGCCATCGCGGTCAGATCACGCAGGCCGTCGTGTATGACCCAACGCGCAACGAACTCTTCACGGCCAGCAAAGGCGAAGGTGCGTTCCTCAATAACAAGCGTATTCGCGTTGCAAAGCGTGACAAACTCGCCGATGCCCTGATTGGTACCGGCTTCCCCTATAGCGACCTGTCCGGTCTCGACGAATACCTGAAGATGTTCAAGATCATGACCGAAAAGTCAGCCGGCTTGCGCCGTCCCGGCTCGGCAGCACTCGATCTCGCCTACGTCGCTGCCGGGCGCCTGGATGGCTTCTTCGAAAAGAAACTGAAACCTTGGGATATGGCTGCCGGCGCACTCCTGGTCAGCGAAGCCGGCGGCATCATTGCTGATTTCACTGGTGAGTCCGGCTATATGGACAAGGGCGACGTCATCGCCGCTTCACCTAAGGTGTTTGTGCAGATGCTGAGCTTGCTGACACCTTTCGCATGAAAACTTGACGGGTTTGTTCTTAGGCACGGCGCCTGAAACGAAACTCGTCATGTACGGTGACCAAGCCTGTTATACTTCGCGCCTGCGGTCATCGTTCCAGTCTCCTTGCCGCCCCTCCGAATCATCCCCCCCGAACCCGTGACTGGCGCCTCATCCGGCGGCGGTTCGATCATTATTTCATTTATGTCCTTTGCTGAACTCGGCCTGGCCGAACCCATCGTGCGTGCCGTCACGGAATACGGCTATACCCAACCCACACCGATTCAAGCGCAAGCGATTCCCGCCATCCTCAAAGGTGGCGACCTGCTGGCTGGCGCACAGACCGGCACCGGCAAGACGGCTGGCTTCACGCTGCCCATGCTCCAATTGCTCAGTGGGGGCAAACGCCCTGCTCCGCGTCAGGTACGTGCATTGGTGCTGACACCAACGCGCGAACTCGCGGCACAGGTCGGCGAGAGCGTGGTCAATTACGGTAAGTATGTGAAGTTGTCCTCGGAAATCATCTTCGGCGGCGTGAATATCAATCCGCAGATACAGAAGCTCTCGCGTGGCGTTGATATTCTCGTAGCAACGCCAGGTCGTCTGCTCGATCTGATGCAGCAGAAGGCTGTCAGCCTTGATGCGGTCGAGATTCTCGTGCTCGATGAAGCCGACCGCATGCTTGACATGGGTTTCATCCGGGATATCAAGAAGGTGCTGGCCGCGCTGCCGCCCAAGCGACAGAACCTGCTGTTCTCGGCGACTTTCGCTGATGAGATCAAGGCGTTGGCCGATAGCCTCTTGAACAATCCAGCGATGATCGAAGTTGCAAGACGTAACTCGACGGTTGAAGTGATTGCGCAAAAAATTCATCCGGTCGATCGTGACAAAAAGCATGTACTCCTCGCGCACCTGATCAAAGAACGTCACTGGTTCCAGGTACTGGTCTTCACACGTACGAAGCATGGCGCGAACAAGCTGGTTGAGCAGCTCGGTAAATCCGGCATTAACGCGCTCGCGATTCATGGCAACAAGAGCCAGGCTGCGCGCACGCGCGCACTCTCCGAGTTCAAGAGCACCAAGCTGCAGGCACTGGTAGCGACCGATATTGCCGCTCGCGGCATCGACATCGACCAGCTGCCCCATGTGGTCAACTACGACTTGCCAAACGTACCGGAAGACTATGTGCATCGCATCGGTCGCACGGGTCGTGCCGGTGCGACGGGTGAAGCAGTGTCGCTTGTGTGTGTTGATGAACGCGGGCTGCTGCGTGATATCGAGCGCTTCATCAAGCGAGAGGTGCCGGTCGAGGTGATTGCCGGCTTCGAACCAGACCCCAACGCAAAAGCACAACCTATCCAGCTGCGCAGTCAGGATCATCAGCAGCGCAACCGTCCGCCACGCAATGGGCAACGTCCTTCGCAAGGCGGGCAACGGGCCAAGCCTGCCAATGGACGTCCGGCACAAGGCGGACAAGGCCGATCGAATCAAGGTCAAGGTCAAGCACAAGGCCAACGCCAGTCCCAAGGTCAGGCGCAGGCTCAGGGTCAACGGAATGTACAGGCAAGGACTGCACAAACTACGGCTCGCACGCCAAGCGCGCGACCCGCGCAGCGCGGCGGTGCCCTGCTTAGCCAGCCTGCAGCGAATGCGCAGAGCCGCAAGGTGCGTAGCGGCGAGCACTGATTCGCTCAGGTAGCGCGGATACGGTGCAGGTCGCTGGCTGTGCTACATTTCGTATCAATCTCCAAAGAGGCCGGGCGCAAGCCCGGCTTCTTGTCCTTTAGCCTGTCGCTTTCATGAATTCACCCGAACGGATCAGCGCCGAAAAGCATACGCCAATGATGCAGCAGTATTTGCGCATCAAGGCAGATCATCCGGATATGCTGCTGTTCTACCGGATGGGCGACTTTTACGAGCTGTTCTTCGATGACGCCGACAAAGCATCTCGTCTGCTCGGCATTACGCTGACACAACGCGGCGCATCTGGCGGCAACCCGATCAAGATGGCCGGCGTGCCCTTCCATTCGGTAGATCAATATCTCGCGAAGCTGGTGAAGCTGGGTGAATCCGTCGCGATTTGCGAACAAATCGGCGACCCGGCCACAAGCAAAGGCCCCGTCGAACGCAAGGTGCAGCGTATCGTGACGCCAGGCACCCTGACCGAGTCAGAGCTGCTGCCCGAGAAATCCGAGCGCCCTCTGCTCGCCTTAAACGTAGCTCAACAACGCAAAGGCGTCACGCTCGGTATCGCATGGTTATCACTGGCCAGTGGCCAGTTACGCGTAGTTGAATTTACGAGCGATGAAGAACAGCTTCTACTGAGAATCCGCCAGGAACTTGAGCGGATTGCGCCCGCTGAAATTCTGCTCGACAGTCAATGTGCCACCCTGCTGCAGGATGTTCCGGGATTACGCACGACTCGCGTGGCAGACTGGCACTTCGAGATTCCGGCCGCGCAAAAATCATTATTGGAACAACTGGGCACCGCCACGCTTGCAGGATTCGGCGCAGACCAACTCACTGCGGCGCTGGGAGCAGCTGGCGCGCTGCTGGTGTATGCGCGCAATACACAAGGCAAGCATCTGCAGCACGTGCGCACGCTGACCGTAGAACACGAAAATGAATTCATCGGTCTCGATGCTTCCACCCGTCGCAATCTCGAACTGACCGAACCGCTGCGTGGCGCCGAAGGTCAGTCACCGACACTATTCTCTTTGTTGGATCATTGCCGAACGGCCATGGGCTCGCGACTGCTACGCCATTGGCTGCATCATGCGCCGCGCACTCAGCGGATCGCACAGGCCCGGCATGCGGCGATCGAAACGCTGCTCAATACGCATGCCGCTGAAGGGCTGGCCTCACTACTATCGAGCGTACCCGACATTGAGCGGATTGCCAGCCGGATCGCGCTGCTGTCCGCACGCCCGCGCGATTTGTCAGGGCTACGCGGTGGCTTGCAGCAGCTTCCCGATCTGCAGTCGGCACTGGCTGCCATGGTCGATCGCTCCGAACTGCTGGCTCAGCTTCGTGATGAACTATCCACACCCGCCGATGCGCTGTCGCTCTTGGAGCGCGCTATTGCCGTCGAACCGGCGGCGATGGTGCGCGACGGCGGCGTGATCGCACGTGGTTTTGATGCCGAACTCGATGAGTTACGCAGCCTGTCCGAAAACGCCGGACAATTCCTGGTCGACCTCGAGGCGCGCGAACGTGAACGCACCGGCATCGCGAATCTGCGTGTCGAGTACAACAAGGTGCATGGTTTTTATATCGAAGTCACGCACGGACAAACCGCGAAGGTACCGGATGACTATCGACGCCGCCAGACCTTAAAGAATGCCGAGCGATACATCACACCGGAACTTAAGGCATTCGAAGACAAGGCACTCTCCGCGCAGGACCGTGCGCTCGCACGCGAGAAAATGCTGTACGAGCAGGTACTCCAACAACTCGGCACTCATATCGCAGAGATTCAGCGAATCGCGCAAGCTGCCGCACAGCTCGACGTGCTGGTTGCACTAGCCTCACATGCGCAGCGTCATCAGTGGTGCAAGCCGCAGCTGACTGAAGCGCCGGGCATTGATATCGTGCAGGGACGCCATCCGGTGGTCGAGAATGCGATCGAACGCTTCATCGCGAATGATTGCCAGCTCAATGCCGAGCGCCGGCTACTGTTGATCACCGGCCCCAACATGGGCGGCAAGTCGACGTATATGCGGCAGCTCGCACTGATCACCCTACTGGCTTACGTAGGCAGCTATGTGCCGGCGACCTCGGCCACGATCGGACCTATCGACCGCATCTTCACCCGCATCGGTGCAGCCGACGATCTAGCGGCCGGCTACTCAACCTTCATGGTTGAGATGATGGAATCGGCGGCCATCCTACACGGCGCCACGGATCGTTCGCTGGTGTTGATGGATGAAGTCGGACGCGGCACATCAACCTTCGACGGCCTTGCGCTCGCGTGGGCGATCGCGATCTCGCTATTGCAACAGACGCGCAGCTTCACGTTGTTCGCCACGCACTACTTCGAACTAACTCAGCTACCGCAGAAACATGCGGGCTGCGCGAACGTGCATCTGTCTGCGGTCGAGCATCAGGACAGGATTGTGTTTCTTCACGCAGTGCAGGAAGGTCCGGCATCGCAGAGTTATGGTCTGCAAGTGGCCCAACTGGCTGGTGTGCCACAGCCGGTGATCCGCGCTGCGCGACGTCATCTGGCGATGCTGGAGGCGCAGTCGGCGACTGCGGGGGGGCAGTTCGACTTGTTCTCTGTTCGGTCACTCATTCCGGAACCGGAAGCAGTCGCACCTGAGCCTACTTCGCCAGTGATCGACGCCCTTGAGACGATTGATCCCGACAGTATGAGCCCTCGTGAAGCGCTCGAGGCGCTGTACCGCCTAAAGCGACTTATCGGCAAAGAATGAACCTGCATGTGCGATGCCGCCTAATGCATCGCACAGTCTTCGTCGACTTTACTGCAGCTGAATCGAGCGGAATTGATCGCCGTCTTCGTCATCATCGTGGTGATGATGACCGTGCGGACCATGTACATGACCATGTGCGATTTCTTCGTCGGCTGCCTTACGAACCTCGACTACGTTCAACTCAAAACGCAGCGCCATGCCAGCCAGCGGATGATTGCCGTCAAGGACAACCTTGCCATCTTCGATATCGGTCACTGTAAAAACATTCGAATGTGAATGGTCATGATCATGCCCCTCCGGTGAACCTTCGAACTGCATACCGACTTGCAGATCTTCTGGAAACAGATTACGCGGTTCGATCTTGACCAGTTCCGCGTCGTAGTCGCCGAACGCATCTGCCGGCTCGACGTGCACAGCGACCTGCGCGCCGGCCGCCTTGCCATTCAGGGCTTCTTCGATTTTTGGCAGCGTGTTGTTATAGCCGCCATGCAAATAAACCATAGGCTCACTGCTCTCTTCGATCAGGTTGCCCTGCGCATCCGACAACTTGTAGTGCAGGGTCACCACCGTGTCCTTCGTGATATTCATGATGTTCCTTTCAATGAGCCAGCGCGCATTATAAATCGGCTGCTCGAGACGCCGGTCTGAACCGATATAATGTCTGAATGAAAACCTACGAAGTGCTGGGGACTATCTCACCCCGCGAATTCCTCAAGAACTACTGGCAGAAAAAACCCCTGCTGATCCGTCAGGCGATTCCCGATTTTCAGCCTGTACTGTCGCGCAATGAACTATTTGAACTCACCTCGCGCGAGGATGTGGAGTCACGGCTCATCACGAATTTCCGTCAGCAATGGAAACTGCAGCATGGCCCCTTCGCTGAACTACCCTCCGTGTCGCGCAAGAACTGGACCGTACTGGTACAGGGAGTCAATCTGCATGATGATGAGGCCGATCGGTTACTGAATCGGTTCCGCTTTGTGCCCGATGCCCGCCTTGATGACTTGATGATCAGCTATGCGACGGACACCGGTGGAGTCGGGCCTCATGTCGATTCCTACGACGTCTTCCTGCTGCAGGCGCAGGGCAAACGCCGCTGGCGCTACGGTGCGCAGAAAGATCTGTCGCTGGTTGAGGGAATGCCGTTGAAAATACTTCGCCATTTCGTACCCACGCACGATGAGGTGCTAGAGCCAGGAGATATGCTCTATCTTCCGCCGCAGTGGGCGCACGAGGGCGTGGCCGTTGGAGAGTGCATGACCTACTCGATAGGTTTTCGTGCACCTGCGTGGCAGGAACTCGGTGAAGCCTTCCTGAACTTCATGGCAGACCAAGTCGAGCTACCGGGACGTTATGCCGATCCTGATCTTGCACTCGCCAAGACCCCGGCAAAGATTGGCGATGACCTGCTGAAAAAAGTCAGCGAGCAGTTCGCCAGACTCGCGGCGAAGCAAGACGACATCACCATCTTCCTGGGCGAACATCTGACCGAGCCCAAGCCTACCGTCTGGTTCACACCGATGGAACAGCCAATGCCGCTGAACCGCTTCATCGCGGTCGTGCAAAAGCGTGGCCTAAGGCTGCACCGCAAGACCCGCATGCTGTATCGCAGCAAATATGTTTTCATTAACGGTGAATCTTTTCAGCCTGGCAGCCAAGACCGCCGGCTGCTACAGGCACTGGCTGACCAGCGTTTACTAGAGCCTTCAGCCTGCGACGATGCCTCGGCTGACCTGCTTGAAAGCCTGCACCAGTGGACACTGGACGGCTGGCTGGTAAGCAATTGACCTGCCGAAATGTTTTGGAATTGAAAATACTTTTACCCGTCGCACTGAGCGCCTATTTTTTCGCCGTTTCGATATCGTCTTGTTTTCTCACAAGAAAATGAACGCATTCCCCGCCAAATGCCCTGAAACGGCTTGCGCGGACTTGCAGAACACTAGTATAATTTCCGATTAGGAAGTTTTGTCGATGCGGCAGTGCGCAATACGTAGTGCTGATTCGACAGGGCGACCTGAAAAAGTGCGATAACTACCGGTAGTTATTAAACTCGCTGTAAGTTTAATTTTCATTCTCACCTGAAGGATAACCATGAAAAAATCGTTGCTGATCGCTTCCCTGCTGGCTCTGGCTCTGGCTGCTTGCGGCAAGAAAGAAGAAGCTGCTCCTGCTGAAGCTCCTGCTGCTCCGGCTGCTGAAGCACCGAAGGCGGACGCACCTGCTGCTGAGGCACCTGCTGCTGAAGCTCCGAAGGCTGACGCTGCTCCGGCAGAAGAGAAGAAGTAATTCTCGCCTTCCAGCAAAAAAGCCGCCCTCGGGCGGCTTTTTTGTTGCCTGTCCTTTTTAGACATGCCCCCCCCACAAGCACGGCATGGAATGGTCATAAGGTCATCGTCGACCCCATCGCCATATACCGTCGAAAGGTCGCCGAAGAGCGCCCATCCTCGCCACCCCGCGAGCCACAACCGCGGTCAACGATCATTCCCCCTACTGCTATCTAGGTTTAATAGTTAAGCGCAGCTTAATCGAGGATGAAGAAATTCTGAGTTTTTACTTCTTCAAGTCCTCATTACAGTCTCTCCCTGAACTTCAGAAGCCGGCCAATGCGATACCGCTGCACACCAGCGCACCTGCCAGAACCGGCCTTTCCCCACACAGGAGATTATCAATGCTGCAGAAAGTTGGGTCCGCCCCTGGCGCCTTCCCCCATAGTCAGACCATTTCGCAAGTTGACCCCGAGCTATGGTCGGCCATCCAGCAAGAGAACCAGCGTCAGCAAGATC
>CAZXRS010000058.1:0-10635 GCA_964642635.1 uncultured Bifidobacterium sp.
GTGAATGGCTGCAGGTCTAGCCGCACACGCAGCGGATTGGTCAGCATGCCGGCGCGCGTGGTCGCTCCGACCAGCGTGAATGGCTGCAGGTCTAGCCGCACTGAACGCGCGGCCGGGCCTTCGCCGATCATGATATCGATCTGGTAATCCTCGAGCGCTGGATACAAGATTTCTTCCACCACCGGCGACAAGCGGTGAATCTCGTCAATGAACAGCACATCATTTTTTTCGAGATTGGTCAGCAGCGCTGCAAGATCACCGGGACGCTCCAGCACCGGACCCGAGGTCTGTCGCAGATTTACGCCCATCTCGCGCGCGATGATGTGCGCGAGCGTGGTCTTGCCGAGACCGGGCGGACCAAACAGCAAGGTATGGTCGAGCGCCTCGGCGCGCTTCTTTGCTGCGGCGATGAAAATCTCGAGCTGGCCG
Organism: uncultured Bifidobacterium sp.; assembly: GCA_964642635.1. Lineage (GTDB taxonomy): Bacteria > Pseudomonadota > Gammaproteobacteria > Burkholderiales > Burkholderiaceae_D > Pernthalerella. Next base: position 430 of record CAZXRS010000058.1, read on the forward strand.
CGCGCCTTTTCCTGGCCGATATATTCATCAAGCTTATGGGGACGCAGCGCTCGCTCGATCGCCTCTTCATTGGGCGACACGGGCGCGGCGTCGATGATACGGCGTTCGCTGAAATCGTCGGTCTGGATACTCATGACCGCATTGTAGCCTCAGGAGAGGCGATCAAGCCTTGGACAAGGCTTTGAGTGCGTGGCGTATGCCGTCAGACACTGAACTGCCCGCCGGCACCTGCTTGATCGCAAGCAGCGCTTCTTTCTCGGAATAGCCGAGCGCCAGCAAAGCACTCAGCACATCGTTGCTGCTAGCGGCGTCTGGACCGCCTGCTGCTACACCGATGTCGGCGCCGAGCTTACCCTTCAGTTCCAACAACAGCCGCTCGCCCGTTTTCTTGCCGATACCGGGAACCTTGGTCAGCCGACCGACATCCTGCAGCGTGACTGCCTGCGCGAGATCAACCACCGACATGCCCGACAGAATCGCCAGCGCTGTACGCGCGCCTATGCCGCTGATCTTGATCAGTTCACGGAACAGTTCACGCTCCTGCGACGTGCCAAAGCCGTAAAGCAGTTGCGCGTCCTCACGTACTACCATGTGCGTCAGTAGCGTGACTTTCTCGCCGGCGGATGGCAGGTTGTAGAAAGTGCTCATCGGCACACTCACTTCATAGCCGACGCCATTGCAGTCGACCAGCAGTTGTGCCGGATTTTTGTCGAACAGGATGCCGGACAGGCGACCGATCATGTGCACACCTCAGCGGAAGAATTATCGAATGATACGGCCTTAACCCACCAGACGGCCGCCACGCACGCGCAAGCCCTTACGCGCGAGTTCAGGCGCCATACTGCCCAGCGCCGATCGTGTGGCACCCGCATGCGCATGACAGATGGCGATACCCAATGCATCGGCGGCGTCGGTGCCCGGCAGTCCGTCGAGTTTCAGCAATCGCTGCACCATGGCCTGCACCTGCGCCTTCTGCGCCTTGCCATGACCTGCAACGGCTTTTTTCATTTGCAGTGCGGTGTACTCGGCAACGGGCAGATTGGCATTTACCAGCCCACAGATAGCCGCGCCGCGCGCCTGTCCGAGCAGTAGCGTCGACTGTGGGTTCACGTTGGAGAAAATGATCTCGATGGCGGCACAATCCGGTTGATAGGTGCGGGCGATCTCCCCCACACCATCGAGAATGACCTTCAAGCGCGACGGTAGATCGCCATCGGGAATGCGAATGACACCGGAGGCAACATAGGACAGGCGCATACCTTCCTGCTGAATCACGCCAAAACCGGTTACGCGCAAGCCGGGATCGATACCGAGGATTTTCATGCGCGCATTATGACAGGAGGGAGGGGTAGAGGTCGTGCCAGTGGGGGTTGGTGGATTCGATTAGCTCGATTTTCCATTCTCGCTTCCAGGCTTTCATCTGTTTTTCACGGTGGGTGGCGGAAATAATGGAATCGCAGTGCTGGTACCAGACAAGTAGCTTTACATCGTATTGTCTTGTGAAGCCAGCGACAAAACCTGACTTGTGTTCGTAGATGCGCTTGATTAGATCTCGGGTGACACCGATATAGAGCGTGCCACGTTTGCGGCTGGCGAGTATGTAAATGTACGCCATCGGTATGCGGACATGGGTCCCAGCTTGCGCTGGGACGACGATTTATTGGCCAACATATCAAGACCGCTTACGCTGGGACGAGGGTTTGTGAACCACCGCCCGTTTATACGTCGTCCCAGCGCAAGCTGGGACCCATCGTCGTGCATCGACAACGCAATAATTCTACGCTTGCACCTGCCTCGTACTTCTGATTGTGAGTCGCGTTTAAGGCCTGAGCGATAGCACCGTTTTTTGAAACCACCGCTCGTTGATACGTCGTCCCAGCGCACGCTGGGACCCATCGTCGTGTACCACCAACTCATCAATGCCGAAAATGCCGCGTCCCCGTCAACGCCATCACCACGCCCTGCTCATCCGCCGCATCAATCACTTCCTGATCCCGCATCGACCCACCCGGCTGGATCACGCAAGTTGCACCAGCTGCGACCACAACATCGAGACCATCCCGAAACGGGAAGAAGGCATCCGAAGCCACGGCCGAACCTGCGAGCTGCAGGCCGGCGTTCTGTGCTTTGATGGAAGCAATACGCGCAGAATCCACGCGACTCATCTGACCCGCACCGACACCCAGCGTCATGCCATTGCCGCAAAAAACAATCGCATTCGACTTCACAAACTTCGCAACGCGCCACGCAAACATCATGTCTTGCAGCTGTTGCGGTGTCGGCTGCTTCTTCGTGACGATCTTCAGCTCTGCACGCTGGACATTCTTTGCATCGGATGACTGCAGCAACAGTCCACCGCCAACACGTTTCATGTCATAGGCATTCACTGCGCGCGCCAGCGGAATTTCTAGCAGGCGAACGTTCTGTTTCGCCTCGAACACTTTAAGCGCATCGGCCGTGAATGATGGAGCGATCAGTACTTCGACGAATTGCTTGGCGACCTCTTCGGCTGCCTTGCCGTCAATCTCGCAGTTGAACGCAATGATGCCGCCGAAGGCGGACGTCGGGTCGGTCTGGAAGGCTTTTGTATAGGCCTCCAGCGCATGGGCACCCACTGCCACACCACACGGATTGGCGTGCTTGATGATCACGCAGGCGGCGCCGTCGAAGGTCTTTACGCACTCCCATGCCGCATCAGCATCGGCAATGTTGTTATACGAAAGCTCTTTGCCCTGCAGCTGACGGTAGTTGGCCAGTGCACCTTCGACTGGCGCCGTATCGCGATAAAACGCCGCCGACTGATGCGGGTTCTCTCCGTAGCGCATGTCCTGCACTTTGGTGAAGTGTAGATTCAGCGTATCGGGATACGCCGAGCGGGTCGTATGCTCGCGCTCCGGACCGAGCGAACTCAGATAATTGGTGATCGCGCCGTCGTACTGCGCGGTATGGGCGAATACTTTTTTGGCCAAAGCGAAACGGGTCTCATAACTGACCTCGCCCTGTCTGGCCTGCATCTCTTCGAGTACGCACACATAATCCGCCGGGTCGCAGATCACGACCACATCTTTGTGGTTCTTCGCCGACGAGCGCAACATCGCCGGGCCACCGATATCGATATTCTCAATCGCATCTTCGAGTGAGCACTGATCCTTGGCGACCGTCTGCTGGAAGGGATACAGATTCACAATCACCATGTCGATGGTGGGAATCGCATGCTGCGTCAGTGCATCCATATGTGCCGGAAAGTCGCGGCGAGCGAGGATGCCGCCATGTACTTTGGGATGCAGCGTCTTCACGCGACCGTCCAGCATCTCGGGAAAGCCCGTGTAGTCAGCCACTTCCGTGACTGCCAGTCCATGATCCGCCAGTAGCTTCGCCGTACCGCCCGTCGATAGCAACTTCACATTCATCGCAGCGAGCGCTCGGGCAAAGTCGAGCACACCGGTCTTATCCGATACAGAAATCAGCGCTTGTTTGATCATGATGAAATAAAGGAAACAGAATCCTGTCGATCAGAGCAGATCGTGCTGCTGCAATTTTTTACGCAGCGTGTTGCGGTTGATGCCGAGCATCTCAGCCGCATGCGACTGATTGCCGTCGGCGCGCGCCATAACGGCTTCGAGCATGGGACGCTCCACAGTCAGCACAACCATGTCATAGACATTACGTGGTTCATGCTCACCCAGGTCGCGAAAATATTTATCGAGGCTCTTGCGAACGACATCCTGGATATGGTCTTTGCTCATGTTGTTTCGTATGAAGAAATAGGGTGCTACGCGGCCAGCGGCTGCGCGAGGGGTGCGTATTGTAACCGCTCACCAAAGTTCAACTGTGATTCGAAAAATGCGTCCACGGCAGCGAGTTGCCCGTCGCAATCTTCGATACGGTTCATGATCTGCCGGAAGGCTTCACCGCCCTCGAGATCACGTACATACCAACCGATGTGCTTGCGCGCAGTGCGCACGCCCAGATACTCTCCGTAGAAGGCATAGTGCGCACGCAAATGATGGTCCATTAGCTGCCGCACTTCGCTGATCTCGGGTGATGGCAAGAGCTTGCCCGTGCGCAGGTAATGATCAATCTCGCGGAATATCCACGGACGGCCTTGCGCTGCACGGCCAACCATGACCGCATCGGCACCGGTGATGGCCAGTACGCGCTTGGCCTTCTGTGGGCTGTCGATATCGCCATTAGCGACGACCGGCACGTTCACCGCTGCCTTGACCGCTGCAATCGTGTCGTACTCCGCATCGCCCGTGTAGCCGTCGGCGCGTGTACGACCATGCAGCGTCAGCATCGCAATCCCGCTGTCTTCGGCGATACGCGCGATGCTTAGCGCGTTCTTGTTTTGCCGATCCCATCCCGTTCGGAATTTCAATGTGACCGGTACATCAACCGCGCTCACCACCGCCTGCAACAGACTGGCCACCAGCGGTTCATCGCGCAGCAAAGCGGAACCGCACCAGTTATTGCAAACCTTCTTAACCGGACAGCCCATGTTGATATCGATGATCTGCGCACCGCGCTCGACATTGAAGCGCGCGGCCTCGGCCAGCAACTGCGGATCGGCACCGGCAATCTGTACCGCCTTGGGCTCCATCTCACCATCGTGATTGATGCGGCGCGTGGACTTATCGCTAGCCCATACACGCGGATTCGATGCCGCCATCTCCGATACGGCATAGCCCGCGCCCAGTTCTTTGCACAACTGCCGGAATGGCCGATCGGTCACACCTGCCATCGGCGCGACGAATACGTTGTTGCGAAGTTGATAGGGACCGAGCTGCATGGGAATTCATTCGGAAAAGGGTGCGTATTGTAAACGCATCTTTGCCTAAATTTTCATCAGCTGAGAAATTTTTATGCAGCGGGATGTGTGCGGTCGATTTCATCGAGGCCAGCTGCTGTCAGATGCGCATCATCACCCCATTGCCTCAAGGATAATTGCTCGCCATTCCAGTGCAAGCGATTGATCGCCGCGTTGACGATACTAAAGTGCCGCTCGACATTCAGTGGCATACCCGTGGCTGCGCGATACAAGCAATCGAGCACACCACCATGCGCGACAATCACCAGCTTTTGGCCGTGGTGAGTACTCGCGATGCTGGTCACCGCAGTCATGCAACGCTGATGAAATTCATGCAAGGTCTCGGCCTCGCGATCACCTGCAGGAAAACGTGCGTGTTCATCGCGCGCTTGCCATTGTTTCATCTCGATCGGATAGCGTTTGCCGATGTCCTGATAGGTCATTCCCTCGAATGCACCGTAGCAGCGCTCGCGTAATGCCTCGCTGTATTGCACCGGCATCTGATGAACATTGGCAATCGCTTTCGCGGTATCGCGCGCACGTTGCAGATCGCTGGACCAGATCGCGTCAGGACGCTCAGCTGCCAGCGCCACGCCGAGCGCACGCGCCTGCCTAAGCCCGGCTTCGTTCAATGGAATATCGATATGGCCCTGCATGCGCCGCTCGCGGTTCCATGCAGTCTCACCGTGGCGAATCAGAAGAATATCCATCGGCATTCAAGCAGCCATCAGGCTGAGGGAGGGACGTGCAACCAGAAAGTGACCGGCCCATCATTGATTAAACCGACTTTCATGTCAGCGCCAAAGCGGCCGGTCTGAACCTGAGCATGCGTCGCAGTCGCACGATCGACGGTGTAGTCGAATAACTCGCGCGCCAGTGGTGGCGGCGCCGCCGGCGTGAATGAAGGACGGGTACCGGAACGCGTGTCTGCCGCCAGCGTGAATTGCGGCACCAGCAGCAGACCGCCGCTGACTTGCGCGAGATTCAGATTCATCTTGCCATCGGCATCCGGGAAAATCCGATACGCCAGCAACTTTGCCAGGAGTGCATCAGCCTCTTTCCGCGTATCGCCACGCTCGGCGCATAGCAGCACCAGCAAACCCTTGCCGATACGTCCAATGACGTTGCCATCGACCGTGACGCTGGCCTCGGTCACCCGCTGTAACAAGCCAATCATGAAACGCTATCAGGACAAGGTCACGCGTGTGAATTTACGCTTACCAACCTGCACCACAAAGGTACCGGCATCGACTTTCAGTCCCTTGTCGCTCACGGACTCACCATCAATGCGCACACCGCCCTGCTCGACCATACGCAACGCTTCAGACGTCGACGCGCACAAATTCGCCTGCTTAAGCAGCTGGCCTATACCCAGAGGCGCGCCCGACAGCGACACCTCGGGTACCTCATCGGGAATACCGCCTCGCGCCCGGTTATCGAAGTCGGCTAACGCCTCTTCTGCTGCCTTGCGCGAATGGAAGCGCTCGACGATTTCCTGGCCAAGCAAGACTTTGATGTCACGCGGGTTGCGGCCTTCACTGACTTCTTTTTTGAACTGCGCAATCTCTGCGATCGAGCGGAAGGACAGCAGGTCATACCAGCGCCACATCGCAACATCGGAGATGCTCATCACTTTCGCGAACATGGTGTTGGCCGGTTCGGTGATACCGATGTAGTTGTTCTTCGACTTCGACATTTTCTCGACGCCGTCGAGACCTTCCAGCAGCGGCATGGTCAGTATGCACTGTGGCGTCTGGCCATAGTCTTTCTGCAGCTCACGACCGACCAGCAAATTGAATTTCTGATCCGTACCACCGAGTTCGAGGTCTGACTTGAGTGCCACAGAGTCATAACCCTGCATCAAGGGATACAGCAGTTCATGCACCGAGATGGGGGTACCGGCTTTGAATCGCTTCGTAAAATCTTCGCGCTCGAGAATACGCGCCACCGTGTAACGCGCTGACAGTTGGATCATGCCGCGCGCGCCAAGCGGATCGCACCACTCCGAGTTATAGCGAATCTCTGTGCGCGCCGGATCGAGCACCAGCGAGGCCTGCGCGAAATAGGTCTTCGCGTTTTCTTCAATCTGCTCACGCGTCAGCGGCGGGCGCGTGACATTGCGACCAGACGGGTCACCGATCATGGACGTGAAATCTCCAATCAGGAAAATCACCGTGTGGCCCAAATCCTGCAACTGGCGCATCTTGTTCAGCACGACGGTATGGCCGAGATGCAGGTCGGGCGCGGTGGGGTCCAGGCCCAGCTTGATACGCAGTGGCTGGCCGGTCTTTTCCGATTGCGCGAGCTTTTGCGCAAACTCGGATTCAATCAGCAGCTCTTCAGCGCCGCGCTTGACGATCGCCAGTGCCTCCTGCACGGCCTGGGAAAGTGGCAGGGAATGAGCTGAGGCAACGCTGTTGTGCTGGGAATTGGCGGTCATAAGTGCCTGTATCTGGTCAAGGTTGCGCATTTGGCAGTTGCTACAATGCGCGCATTGATGTCGGCGAATAGGCGGGGAGCTGAGCCCGGATCCACCCGTTCAAAACCCTAAATTTTATCTGATCGCATGAGTCTCAGAGGCAAATTCCTTGATTCTGCTGCGTCGACGCTGTCCGCCATACGTGCGTCACGCAAGGCTCGCGTACTGTCGGGTTCAGCGGTCAGTTTGTCACTGATCGCCTTTGGCGCGGCCGGCGTGGCTCCACTCGCGCCGGACGCCTCCAGTCTCCCGGTGAAGCGTGTCATTGAAGAACTCGCGCTGCCTGCGCTGGAGACTCAGATCGCCGCACGGTCCCCGTCCGCACGCTTTGTCGCCGAAGAGCGTGTTCGTCCTGGCGACAACCTGTCGGCACTGCTCGAGCGACTTGGCGTGAATGATGCGCCTGCTGCGAACTTCATCCGCAGCGATACCGCTGCGAAAGCGCTGCTCTCCCTCCGCCCGGGCCAGCGTGTGCAAGCGACGCTGGACGCTGACGGACGTCTGCTGTCGGCCAGCGCGCTGCTAGCCGAGGGCCGCAATGATCCGATGAAACTACTGATTGAACGTGACACGGCGGGCTTCAGCGCAAAGCATCTGCCGGCGATATTGGACCAGCGCATCGAGATGCGTTCGGGCGAGATTCGCTCATCGCTGTTCGCGGCCACCGATACGGCACAGATTCCGGACGCGGTCGCGGCGCAACTGGTGGAGATTTTTTCATCGGATATCGACTTCGCCTCAGACCCGCGCAAGGGTGACCGTTTCCGCGTTGTCTATGAGAGCGAGTGGCAGGATGGCGAGTTAGTTCGCAGCGGACGCGTGATCGCCGCCGAATTCATCAACGATGGCAAACCCTATCAAGCGATCTGGTATGCGCATGCCGGCAGCGAGGGGGGCTACTATGATGCGCAAGGACAGTCACTGAAAAAAATGTTTCTGAAGTCGCCGCTACCCTTCTCACGCGTCACGTCGGGCTTTGCGATGCGCGCGCATCCGGTTTCTGGACAGTGGAAGCAGCACAAGGGCATAGACTTCGGCGCACCGGTCGGCACGCCGATACGGACGACCGGCGATGGTGTGATCGAGTTCGCAGGGGTGGGCGGCGGCTACGGCAATATGGTCGTGGTGCGACATAGCCCGGTGGTCTCGACTGCCTATGCTCACATGAGCCACATCACCGCCCGGCGCGGCATGCGCGTCTCACAGGGTGATGTGATTGGCTATGTCGGGACTACCGGCTGGTCGACCGGCCCTCATCTGCACTATGAATTTCGCGTGAATAATGACGCGCGCGATCCCAATAGCGTGGTCGTACCGCATGCGCAGTCATTAGCGGGTAACAAACTGCAGCAGTTCAGGCGAGTAGCTGCAGACATGGGGCACAGGTTCGCATTAATGGCCGGCGCTCGTTTGCAAGTGGCATCGCGCTAGTTTTAATTTCTGAAGGCTAGCTACATCCCGCGCTGTACGGGGATGACGTTTGATAAGCTAGCGACTTCCCAAACCGTCATCCCGGCGCAGGCCGGGATCCAGAGTTTCTCTCCCCGATGACCTCTCCTCTTTATATCGGACTGATGTCCGGCACCAGTCTCGACGGTGTCGACGGCGTGCTGACCTCATTCGACGGCGTACTGCACGCTGCGTATGTCGCCTTTCCTGACGATCTGAAGCAGGAGCTACTCGCGCTACAAGCCACCACAGATAATGAAATCCATCGAGAGGCATTGGCTTCGAAACGTATTTCAACGCTGTATGCCGACTGCGTGAAGCAACTACTGGCGACGGCAGGTGTAGCTGCCGCTCGGGTGAGCGCCATCGGCGCACATGGACAAACGATACGCCACCGCCCTGAGCTGGGTTACACGCGTCAGATCCATCAACCGGCGCTGCTGGCAGAGTTAACTGGCATTGATGTGATCACCGACTTTCGCAGTCGCGATATCGCGGCCGGTGGCCAAGGTGCGCCGCTCGTGCCAGCATTTCATCAGGCTGTGTTCGGCAGCACAGAGGCTACGCGCGTCGTCGCCAACATTGGCGGCATGGCCAACATCAGCGTGCTGCGCGCCGATGGCAGCGTGCTCGGCTACGACACCGGCCCGGGCAATGTGTTGCTGGACCACTGGGTAGCAACACACTTGCGCCAGTCTTTTGACGACAACGGTCACTGGGCGGCATCGGGCGTGGTGAATGACAACTTGCTCAAAGCGTTGCTCGCCGAGCCTTATTTCGCGCAGTCTGCGCCCAAGAGCACGGGGCGAGACCTGTTTAATGCCGAGTGGCTGCAGCACAAGCTGTCGGCCTATGCGTCGGTCAAGCCAGCGGATGTTCAGGCGACGCTTTGCGAACTTACAGCGCGCACGCTCGCCGACGCTATCCGTCGCGATGCGCCCGGCACAGACACGGTGTATGTGTGTGGAGGAGGTGCATTGAATGGCCATCTGCTGGCCTCACTGCATGAAGCACTGGGTAAACCAGTGATGAGCACGGAAGCGCTAGGCGTCGCGCCTATGCATGTAGAAGCCCTGGCCTTTGCCTGGCTGGCTACGCGCTTCTGTGAGCGCTTGCCGGGAAATCTTCCGGCGGTCACGGGTGCGCAGGGACCTCGCATCCTCGGCGCGCTGTATCCGGCCTGAATTGCTAGCCTGAATTCTCTGCCGACAAAACAAAAAAGCGCGGATCGCTCCGCGCTTTTTTTAGGACCACCTCAATTACGCTGAGAACGACGAGCCGCAACCGCAGGTGGTGGTGGCGTTGGGGTTCTTGATCACGAATTGCGCACCTTCGAGATCATCCTTGTAATCAATCTCGGCGCCGACCAGATACTGATAGCTCATCGAATCGATCAGCAGTTGTACGCCGTTCTTGTCCATCGTGGTGTCGTCTTCGTTGACGATCTCGTCGAAGGTGAAGCCGTACTGGA
>CAZXRS010000059.1:0-10506 GCA_964642635.1 uncultured Bifidobacterium sp.
AGGTCGCTACGGCGGCGAGCGCGAGATCGAGCAGATTATTGATCGCGGTACGGCGACTGAGCGCGCTGCGCTGTTCTGGCGCTGGACCATGGGCTTCAACGCGACGATGGAATCGATTCACCGTTGGGCCTGGTGGTTCGCTGTGCTGTGCCCGCTGACGGGTGGCATCGGTATTTTGCTGACCGGCACCGTTGTCGATAACTGGTATCTGTGGGCCGTCAAGCATAGCTTCGCGCCACCGTATCCGCATGTCTGGGGCGATGTGATCGACCCCGCCACCCTGCAGGGAGCCAAGCCATGATCCGCAGAACTCTTCAAACCGCAGCGCTGCTGATCGCCGGCTGCGTACTGCTAGCCGGTTGCGAGCGACCGTGGATGGACAGCGTACAGCACGGCCCGCGTGGCACCGGCATGGCGGAGATTTACAACCCGCGCATTCTGGCGACTCAGGACGCGCTGAATACCGCGCCGCCATCGCCACCGCCCGCATCGCCCGATGGTCCGCGTGCGAAAACTGCTTACCAGAACGTCCAGGTACTGGGTGATGTTTCTGCCGGCCAGTTCATTGGTCTGATGACTGCCATCACGACATGGGTTGCGCCGACTGAAGGCTGCGCGTACTGCCATAACGTGCAGAATTTTGCCGACGACAGCAAGTACACGAAAGTGGTCGCGCGCAAGATGATCGAGATGACGCGCCATATCAACGCGAACTGGGACAAGCACGTCGGCAACACCGGTGTGACCTGCTACACCTGCCATCGTGGCAACGCGGTGCCGCAGAACGTCTGGTTCACACCGCTGCAGCAAGACAAGCATGCTGACTTCATCGGCGACCTGGCAGGACAGAATACGCCGGCACCACTGGCTGACATGTCTTCGCTACCGACTGATGCGCTGACGCCTTTCCTGCTCGAAGACAAGCCAATCCGCGTGAACGGTCCTACACCGCTGCCTTCGGGTAACCGCATGTCGATCAAGCAGGGCGAGTGGACGTATAGCCTGATGACGCACATGTCGAAGTCACTGGGTGTGAACTGCACCTACTGCCACAACACGCGTTCCTTCCAGAGCTGGGAGAGCAGCCCGCCGCAGCGCGTGACCGCCTATCACGGCATCCGCATGGCGCGTGATCTGAACAATGCGTACATGGTGCCGCTGACTGAAGTATTCCCGGATAACCGTAAAGGCCCGGGCGGTGATGTGGCGAAGGTGAGCTGCGCAACCTGCCACCAGGGCGCGTACAAGCCGCTATATGGTTTTTCGATGTTGACGAGTTATCCTGAACTGGCATCGGCCGGAGCAGGTAAGAAGTAACATGGGGGTCCTTGTGGTGGGCGTCGCCTTGACGAAGGGCGGCTCCCACCATTTTTCTTTTTAACGGGTGTCGCATGTCCTTGCCGGCGAATAATGAAAGCCCCACTGCGATTCCCGGCACAGCCTTGCTGCTGCTCGCCAAACTACGACCTGCCTATTGGCCCTGGGGCTGGAATCGTATCGCTTTCTCTCGCTGGCTACCCGAACCAGCGCGCGGTCTGCGCTTCATGAAAACACTGGGCAGCGGACGCGACGGCGGCTTTGGTCTAGCGCCCAGCGCTTCGCATCAGGGCGTGTTCTGCATTTTCGATGATCACGACAGCGCAAATGACTTCATCGCGAACTCAACATTAGTCGCACGCTACCGCGAGCGCAGCGAGGATTGTTTGCTGATCACGCTACAACCTTCAACGTCGCGAGGCTCCTGGGATGGCGTCGCATTGCCGCCGGGTGTCCCGACGCCGCCGGATTTACCCGTTGCCGCGCTCACACGCGCATCGATACGGCCACAGTCGGCATGGGCCTTCTGGCGTCACGCACCGGCTGCGCAAAACGGACTGGCGCAGGCCGATGGCTGCGAGATCGCGGTCGGGCTCGGCGAGGCGCCGCTGCTGCGGCAGGCCACCTTCAGCTTATGGCGTGATGAGCATGCGATGAATGCCTATGCACGCACCGGTGCGCATCAGGAAGCGATACGCGCCGCATGGCAGCAGCAGTTTTTTTCAGAATCGATGTTCGTGCGGTTCGCTCCGCGTGCGATGCAAGGCACATGGAAAGGCCGCTGCTATGACTAATCTGCCCACTGCGCATCGGGTCGTCGTGATCGGCGCCGGTATCGCTGGTCTGACCGCAGCACTGCAACTTGCAAGGCGCGGGCTGCAGGTGACGCTGCTCGAGGCCGCCGATACACCAGGTGGCAAGATGCGCCAGCCCTTGATCGATGGTGCTCCGATTGATAGCGGCCCGACCGTATTTACTATGCGCTGGGTGTTTGAGCAGCTCTATGCTTCCGCCGGCGCGTCGCTGACTGAAGAACTCGAATTGACACCGCTCCCTGTGCTCGCACGGCATGCGTGGGGACCAGATCAGCGCATGGATCTGTTCGCAGACCCCGCTTTGTCGCGTGATGCGATTGCACGTTTCGCCGGACCTGCTGAGGCGGCACGCTTCATGCAGTTCTGCAAGCAGGCGCGTGAGGTCTACGACACGCTGGAGGGGCCGTTCATTCGTTCGCAGTCACCAACGCTCGCCAGCATGGCAGGTGACCTCGGCATGCGTGGACTGGCGGTACTCGCAGCCCTCGGGCCGATGAGTAATCTGTGGTCTGCGCTGTGCGAGTATTTTCATGACGAACGTATGCAGCAACTGTTTGCACGCTACGCGACCTATTGCGGATCTTCGCCCTGGCGCGCTCCGGCAACCCTGATGTTAGTCACACAGGTGGAGCTTGATGGTGTGTGGTCGGTGAAGGGTGGCATGCACGCGCTGGCGCAGTCAGTCGCTTCGCTCGCGCAGCGTCAAGGCGTTGTCACACTCTATGGTGCTCGGGTAGACAAGATAGGCGTCAGCGATGGTCGCGTCGACAGCGTCACACTACAAAACGGTGAGCGTATCGACACGGACAGCGTGGTATTCAACGGTGATATGTCAGCGCTCGGACAGCAACTTCTTGGCGCAGAAGCATCGGATGCTGCGCGAGCCTTATCAGCGTCGAAGCGTTCGCTGTCAGCGCTCACGTGGAGCGTGCACGCGGAGACTGAGGGCTTTCCGCTCGATCGTCATAATGTTTTTTTCCAACCGGATTATCGTCGCGAGTTCGACGATATTTTTTCACGCGGCAAGCTGCCGGCCACACCAACGGTCTATGTTTGCGCGCAAGACCGCGGACTACCCGATCTGCCACTGCCGCAGCGAGACCGTTTACTGGTACTGGTCAATGCGCCCGCCGAAGGCACGCGAACCCTTTCTGAATCGGAGATCGACGCATGCGAGACCCATTCCTTTTCCCTGCTGGCCCGCTACGGTCTGAAAGTCAGTCGCACGTCGGACAACACGATGCGCACTACGCCGGCGGATTTCAGTCGGATGTTTCCGGGCAGCGCGGGCGCGCTGTACGGGATGGCGACGCACGGCTGGATGTCGGCCTTCGCGCGCAAGGGATCGCAGAGCAAGATACCGGGACTGTATCTGGCGGGTGGCAGCGTACATCCGGGTCCGGGCGTACCGATGGCCGCGATGTCGGGCATGTTGGCGGCCGCGACGCTGATGGATCGCCTCGATTCGACCAGTCGCTCGCGCCGGGTGCGTATCTCTGGTGGTATGTCGACGCGCTCTCCGACTGCGGCAACTATGGACTGAGCATCATCGCCTTTGTCGGCAGCGTGTTCTCACCGTATTACCGCAGCGCGCATGCGCGAGGACGCGGCGATCCTGAGAATCACTGCGCCTTGAATGTCGCGCTGTACGGCGGCAACCGGCGCTGGACCATGACCGAGCGTGGACGTAGCAGCATCGAGCGCGATACGACGCGCTTTACCATCGGTCCGAGTGAATTACGCTGGACCGGCGACTGTCTGGAAATCGATATCCGTGAGTTTGGTATGCCGCTGCCGTGGCCGGTGCGGGGCAGGGTGCGTGTGCATCCCGGAAGTTTGTCGCGCTTTGTCACCGGACTCGATGTCGACGGTCGGCATCGCTGGGGGCCGATCGCGCCCTGTTCGCGGATTGAGGTCGAACTGGATAGTCCTTCACTGCGTTGGACTGGCCATGCGTATCTGGATTCGAACGAAGGCGATGAGCCGATCGACCGACCCTTCCGTGAATGGGATTGGTCACGCGCGACCTTGAATGATGGATCGACTGCCGTCATTTATGACGTACAACCGAAGCAAGGTGAAGATCGTGTGATCGCCCAGCGTTTTTTTCCGGACGGTCGCGTGGAGCCCTTCACACCGCCGGGAAGACAGCCGATGTCAAAGACAGCCTGGCGCATTCCGCGGCGTATGCGCAGTGATGAGGGTGTGACTGTGCAGGTGATTGATCAGCTCGAAGATACGCCGTTTTATCAGCGCGCAGTGCTGGCGAGTGGATTGTTTGGCGAGCGGGTGATTAGCGTGCACGAGACGCTGAATGTGCCGAGGTTGGTGTCGCCTGTGGTGCAGAAGATGTTGCCGTTTCGGATGCCGCGGTTTGGGTGAGGGTGGCGGTAGGTCAATCGCACGTGGGTCCCAGCCTTCGCTGGGACGACGGAATTTTTAGCCAACACACGTAAATCGTCGTCCCAGCGGAAGCTGGGACCCACGGTATTCAAACGACCCTCAATGCCGCCCCTGCGGCACCGACAATCTCTCAAACAAATCAATCAGCCACTCGCAGCGTTCATCAAAACTACGATTCGGAAACGTGCGACGCATCGGCCCTGCCGTTGCGCAGGCTTCTGCCAGAAATGCGATCGAGGGTAGTGGGGCGCTTTCGTCGCACTTGAACGGTACCTGTGCGCGCAGTTTCGCGAGACAGAGCAAGGTCAGCTTGCGAGCGCTACCCACCACAGCGCGACGATTCACGGAATCCATCGCCTGAGTCGTGATCACGCTGCCGATCTCGGCATATATCGTGGCGGCGGCGAGTATTGCGCCCCGGCAGTCGCGCGGTAGCGCGGCCACACCTGTCGATCCCTGCCGGTAGAGTCTTGATGCTTCGGCCAACAAACGATCAATCACCCCCGCCAGCGCCAGACTATGCGTAGGATTGCGCAGCCATGCTTCCGGATCAATACCTGCATCGCGCATCCAGCTACGGGGCAAATACAGTCGTCCGTTACGCGCATCTTCGCCTACATCGCGGGCGATATTGGTTAGTTGCATTGCGTTGCCGAGTTCACAGGCGCGCGCCAGTGCATGACGATCGGTGACACCCATCACCATCGCCATCATTGCCCCCACACTACCAGCGACGCGCGCGCAGTAATGATGCAAGTCGCCTAGGGTTTCATAGATACGGCCTTGCGCATCCCACGCGAAGCCTTCAATGAGTGCGTCGGGCAAGGACCGAGGAAAGCCATAGCGGTGTACGACCATGGCCATCGCGCGGTCTTCAATAATCTCGCCAGGTTCGCCGGCATAGATGGCATCCAGCCGCTTGCGCAGACGTTCGACGGCGTGCACGTCGCCATAGTTATCGACGGCATCATCAGCCACGCGACAGAATGCGTAGAGCGCGACGGCGGGAATGCGTACGCGCTCAGGCAGCAGGCTGCTGGCAGCAAAAAAAGACTTCGAGCCACCTCGCATCAGTTCTTCGCAGGCGGCGAGGTCGATAAATTTCTGTTCCTTAGACATCGGGCACCACCGAAGCCATGGCCTTGGCCGACATCAGCACACCCGGTACACCGGCACCGGGATGGGTACTCGCGCCGACCATATACAGATTGCGAACATCTTCACTGCGATTATGCGGACGGAACCACGCACTTTGCAGCAGCACCGGCTCCATGCCGAAGGCCGCACCCTTATGCGACCACAGGCGGTCATGGAAATCTTGCGGGGTCATCAGTTTGCTGCTGATGATGTGCGATCCCAGTGAGGGCATCACGGTAGCTTCGAGATGCTGCTGTATGCGCTCCCGATAGGCTTCTGTATCAGATTCCCAGTCGGTACCGCTATCGAGGTGAGGCACTGGCGCCAGCACATAAAACGCGTCGCAGCCGGGCGGTGCCACCGACGGGTCGGTAGCGCTCGGACGATGCAGATACAAACTGAAGTCTTTCGCCAGATGATGATGCTTGAACATATCGTCAAGCAGGCCCTTATAGCGTGGACCCAGCATGATCATGTGATGCGGCACGTCTTCCCAGCGCCGGTTGGTGCCGAAATACCAGACGAACAGACTCATTGAGTATTTACGCGTCTCGACCTTGTGGTCAGTCCAGGTCGTGCGCCATTGCGGATCGATGAGATTTCGATAGGTCCACGCGGCGTCGCCATTTGACACCACGATGTCGGCGGTAAGGCTTTCACCATTAGCCAGCGTGACACCGGTTGCGCGACCATGTTCGACATTAATTCGTGTGACCGGCGAGTTCAGGCGTACGTTCACGCCGCGTTCTTCTAGCAGCTTCACCATGCCCTTGATCAGCGCGCCGGTGCCTCCCATGGCCCAGTGCACGCCCCAGCGTCGCTCTAGCGTATTGATCAGGCTGTAGACGCGTGTGACTGAAAAGGGATTGCCGCCAATGAGCAGAGGGTGAAAGCTGAACACCATTCGCAGCTTGGGATCGCGGATATAGCCAGCGACCATGGAATACAGCGATTGCCAGGCCTTCATACGCACCATGCTGGGCATGGCCGCGATCAGGTCACTCAGACTGTCAAAAGGTTTATGGCCGAGTTCTTCAAAGCCAAGATGGCAGGCCTGATCGGCGGCAGCCACAAATCGCTCGTAGCCGGGTAGATCATCGGGACTGAAGCGCGCGATCTCGCGGCGCATCGCTTCATCATCACCGCTGTAGTCGAACCAGCTACCGTCATCAAAGCGTATCCGGTAAAAGGGTTCCATCGCCGCGAGCGTGATGTCATCGCTGAAATTCTTGCCACACAGTGTCCACAGCTCTTCAAGCAGGTGGGGGGCGGTGATGATGGTGGGTCCGGCGTCGAAGGTAAAACCATCTTGCCGGTGTACATAGGCCCGTCCGCCGGGCGCGTCGAGTTTTTCGAGGACTTGAACGCGATAGCCTTTACAGGACAGTCGAATAGCTGCAGCGAGTCCGCCGAAGCCGCTGCCAATCACAAGCGCGGTCGGCGCAGTCATATTTTTACCTTAGCAGGCGCGCGAACACGCCCGTATTCGTCGCACCGAAAGATTCAAGCGCGATGCGCATGCCGGTTTGCGGGTCAAGTAGGGTGAGACGGCCATCCTCATGCAGCATCAGCTGGAAAGGATAGTCGCGGCCGGCACCATGCAGTTTGCGCTCACGTGCCATTGCACGTAGCGTGCCGCGCAGGAAGCCTTGTTCGCCTTCGAAGCGTTGCACGAGTTTGCCGCTGTTGACATCGATCGCAGCGACAGCGCCATCCGGTAAATCATCAAAGCGCAGCAGTCGCTGCTGCGTGATGTGCTCGACAGGCGTGTCGGTCGCGGAAGGCGGATTGAGTTTGGCGACACTGACTACCATCAGTGTCGTAGCGATCATTAACAGGATCGCAGTCCCGGGCGTGAACCAGGAGCGTTGTTTCTGCGCGGCTGCGAGCGGCTGCGTATCCATAACCATCAGGCGAGCGCAGATGCGGGCATACGCACGGGAATGCGTTCTTGTGGATCAATCGCTCCCACTTCCGACAGTCGCGTACGCCATGCCTCGTGCAGTAATGCGCCGACGGTGGCGGCATCACTCAGACTGCGCAGTTGCGGCTGCGGCTGCTTGAGCTCCCACGCGCGCGCGTGTGGCCAGAGATGCAGGTAGCCGATACGGTCTGCGGTTTTTAGTTCCAGTGCGATGTCACCGGTGTCGGATTTCAGGTGCGCGGCAGCGATCCAGCGCAGAGGGAAATTGAAACTCACCGTCAGCACGATACCGATGCGCATCACGACGCGCCGGTTGGTCAGCGTGTACATCGTGGTGCTCGCCGACAGCCACGCGGCCAGTGACAGTAATCCAAGACCCATTAATGCGAGTGATGCCGACAATACCAGCGGTGCGAAGTTGCTGACGAACGAAGCCGATGGCTCCCACGATAGCAGTACCTGCAGTACCAGCATCAATGCAAAGTAGATCGCGATACGGCGAACGTGAAACGCATCAATCGCAAGTCGCCACCAGTCGGGCGCACCCTGCCACAGGATGCGCTCGCCGGCCGGTAGCGGCTCGGGAAGGCCGGGTACGGCCTCCAGCTCGTGCTCTGGATAGATCTGCATCGCGTCAGAACAACGGTTCCTGACGCTCAGGCGTCGCGTACAGCGTGCCAGCGCCATAGTAGGCAGCGATCTTTTCCTCTTCCAGCATCGTCACCTGATCGGCTTCGCGATGACCCGGTACGTCGACGAACTGATGTGCGAGGATGGAATGTACTTTCACGCCGTCGTTCGTGATGCGTGCAAACGGAATCGGCAGCAGCACTTGCTTGTCCGAGTCATTCAGACGTACCTCGATATAGCGGAACAGCATCTCCGAGCGATCCAGCCACAGGTCTGTGACTGTGCCGGCGACTTCGCCATCGGCGCCCACCACCGGCTTGCCGCGCGGATCAGGATCTTGCGATGCGACGCCGTGTTCCGGGTTAGCACGTAGCGGTGAAATCTTCGGTTCACCATGCGGCGTGAGATCCGGATGATCGGCACGTGCATTCCATGAGCCCGGGCCCACACCCGCCAGCAGTGGATTGCCGGTCGGCTCGATCGGTGCACCAAGCCAGCGGTGACGCGGCTGCGCCTGCAGGAACTCGGGTGCTTTGAGCGGATAAGGCATGACCACTTTTTCGCCATTGGCGAGCAAGTAGGTTTTTTCATCCGGGATCGGAGGCCACCCCTCCATTTTCGTATCGCGGCCCGTACCCGGATCGAGCGGGTAGCCGTCGCGATGATTTTCCTGCAGCAGGTAATAGATCAGACCGAAGAAGAAAACCCAGAACACATACAGCACGAGCTGGGCAACATCAACGTATTGTGTAATCGCGCCTGTTTCCATGGTGCGCCTCCTTAGATAGATCGCCGTAATGGCGACGGTTACGACACTGTGTAAATCGTTTTCTTTACCGGTTTTAGCCGGGTAATTCTGCGAGTCCGAATTTGCGTTGGGGTACCAGATCGCCGGCGCGCAGTCGCCTCGACAGCGGGCCGATGGCCACCAGCACAGCGAACAATAAAAACATCTCAAAGTGATACACAAAGCTGTAGCCAGTCACGGGTGAGATCAGACTCTCGCCCAGCTGCCCGGCTTGAGCGAGCGCACCAATACCATCCTTGACCAGGCCGCCGGCCGCCACTGCGGCACCCGCTGCGGTCGCCTGTACCGCACCCCAAGCGCCCAGCGCCATACCCGCGGAGTCACCCACCTGCAAATCCATGGCCATGGTCAGCGTGCCGACGGAAAACAGACCGCCACCCAGGCCAATAAGGAAGGCGCCGAGACGAAACAGATGAGGTGCATCCAGCGGCGCAGAAAAAATCACCATGGCGAAGGCCGGTAGCCCGGCCAGTGCACCCAGCGCAGCGAGTCGGCTCGCATCGATGCCGCGATTGAGCATGCGCGCGGACATGGCGAAGGCTAACAAGGCGCCACAGGCGGTCAACGCCGTCAGTACGCTGGTCGCACCGACCCCCAGATGCAGCACTTCGCCGCCATAGGGTTCGAGGATGATGTCTTGCATATTGAATGCGCAGGTACCGAGGCCAACGGTCCACAAGAAGCGCTTTACACCGGGGCGCTCGACATACGCGCGCCAGTGCAAGCTGAAGTCTGCGTCATCACCCTCATCGCTTCGTTTCGCGCGCGAGCGGTTGATGGATTCCTGCTTCCACAGCGCATTCAGATTCAGTATGGCGACCGCAGCTGCCGATCCTTGCACTACCTGAATAAGACGCAATGGGCTGAAGTCTGCGAGTAATAATCCGAACAACATGCCACTGCCGACGAGTCCAAGCAGCAGCATCGTGTACATCAGTGCGACGACGCGCGGTCGCGTCTCAGGTGTTGCGAGATCGGTGGCCAGTGCAAGCCCCGCCGTCTGCGTGACTTGCATGCCCATGCCCACCAAAAGAAAGGCGAGTCCTGCACCAAATCGACTGAATAATTCCATTCCCGGCTGAGGCTCGGAGACAGCGAGCAGGCCAAAGGGCATGATCGCCAGACCACCAAACAGCAGCAGGCTGCCTTTCCACAAATAGGGCAGGCGACGCAGGCCAAGTACCGAGCGGTGAGTATCCGAGCGGAAGCCAATCAGCGCGCGCAAAGGTGCGGAGGCGAGCGGCAATGCGACCGACAGCGCGACCCACCATGCGGGTACGCCGAGTTCAACAATCATGACGCGGTTCAGCGTGCCAACCAGCAGCGCGGTAGCGACGCCGATAGAGAACTGAAATAGCGACAGCCGTAACAAGCGTGGCAACGGCAGGTCCGGCGTAGCCGCATCGGCGAACGGCATCCATCGCATGTCCAGCGAGGCGGCGACATTCCGGATGAGCTTCTGGAGCGGGTTC
>CAZXRS010000060.1:0-10067 GCA_964642635.1 uncultured Bifidobacterium sp.
TCGTCAGATTCTGCAGGTTAGCCGTCGACAGTGCGCCCACCTGGGTCGTCGTCAGCGCTTGCAACTGCGTCGAGGTCAATGCTTGCAGATCATCCGAAGCGAATGCACGCAGCTGTGTCGAATTCAGCGCTTGCAGCTGAGTCGTCGTCACCGCCTGCCATTGCGAGGTGGTCAGCGCTTGCAGGCTGGCCGATGCGACACTTGGGACTTGCGTAGTCGTCAACGCTTGCAGTTGCGTGGTTGTCAGATTTTGCAAGTTAGTCGATGACACTGCGGCCACTTGGGTCGTCGTCAGACCTTGTAGCTGCGTCGAAGTCAGTGCACGCAAATCATCAGATGCGAAGCCGTTTAGCTGCGAAGAGCTCAGCGCTTGCAGCTGAGTCGTCGTCACCGACTGCCATTGGGTGGTCGTCAGGTTTTGAAGTATCGAGGTCGACAGCGCACCCACTTGGGTGGTCGTCAGTCCTTGCAGCTGCGTCGAAGTCAACGCCTGCAGGTCGTCCGAAGCCAGTCCGCGGAGTTGCGTTGAAGTCAGCGCTTGCAGCTGGGTAGTCGTCACCGACTGCCACTGCGTCGTCGTCAGATTCTGCAGGTTAGCCGTCGACAGTGCGCCCACCTGGGTCGTCGTCAGACCTTGCAGCTGCGTTGAGGTCAACGCTTGCAGGTCATCCGATGCCAGACCGTTCAGTTGTGCCGAGCCCAGTGCTTGCAGCTGAGTCGTCGTGACCGACTGCCACTGCGTCGTCGTCAGATTCTGCAGGTTAGCCGTCGACAGTGCGCCCACCTGGGTCGTCGTCAGACCTTGCAGCTGCGTTGAGGTCAACGCTTGCAGGTCATCCGATGCCAGACCGCGCAGCTGGGTCGAATCCAGAGCACGCAGCTGGGTCGTCGTGACCGACTGCCATTGAGTCGTGGTTAGATTTTGCAAATTAGTGGTGGACAGCGCGCCCACCTGAGTCGTTGTCAGCCCCTGCAGCTGGGTGGATGTAAGTGCTTGCAGATCATCTGAAGCGAATGCACGCAATTGCGTGGAGTCCAGTGCTTGCAGTTGGGTCGTCGTTACCGACTGCCATTGCGTCGTCGTCAGGTTGCGCAGGTTCGACGTCGACAGGGCACCCACCTGGGTCGTCGTCAGACCCTGCAGCTGCGTCGAAGTCAACGCTTGCAGGTCGTCCGAAGCCAGGCCGCGGAGTTGGCTCGAGTCCAGAGCGCGCAGCTGGGTCGTCGTCACCGACTGCCATTGCGTCGTCGTCAGATTCTGCAGGTTAGCGTTAGATAGAGCACCTACTTGCGTTGTCGTCAACGCTTGCAGTTGTGTCGAAGTCAGTGCCTGAAGATCATCTGAGGCAAAGCCCTGCAGTTGAATCGAATTCAGCGCTTGCAGCTGAGTTGTCGTCACCGCCTGCCACTGGCTAGTCGTCAATGCCTGCAAGCTAGACGAAGCCAAGTTTGGCACCTGAGTGGTCGTCAGCGCTTGAAGCTGAGTGGTGGTCAAATTCTGCAGGTTAGAAGAAGACAGCAGACTCACTTGATCCGTCGTCAGACCTTGAAGTTGCGTCGATGTCAACGCCTGCAGGTCGTCGGAAGCCAGACTGCGGAGTTGGGTGACGTCCAGAGCACGCAGCTGGGTCGTCGTCACCGACTGCCATTGCGTCGTCGTCAGGTTCTGCAGGTTCGAGGTCGACAGACCCGCCACTTGGTCGGTGGTCAAACCTTGCAGCTGCGTCGAAGTCAACGACTGAAGATCATCAGAAGCTAGACCGCGGAGCTGGTTTGTGTCGAGCGCACGCAGTTGAGTGGTTGTTACAGCCTGCCATTGCGTCGTCGTCAGATTCTGTAGGTTCGAGGTCGACAGGGCACCCACCTGAGTCGTCGTCAAACCCTGCAACTGCGTAGAGGTCAGCGCCTGAAGATCATCAGATGCAAGGGCACGCAATTGGTTCGAGTCCAGCGCACGCAACTGAGTCGTCGTCACCGATTGCCATTGGGTCGTCGTCAGGTTTTGCAGGTTCGCCGTCGACAGGGCCCCAACTTGCACTGTGGTCAGATTCTGAAGCTGAGTCGAGGTCAGCGACTGAATATCGTCCGATGCGAATGCCTGGAGCTGATTCGAATCCAACGCACGCAGCGAAGTCGTGGTCACGGCCTGCCATTGCGTGGTGGTCAGCGCCTGAATTTGGGCCGTGGTCAGATAACCGATATCTACCGAAGTAATGGCCGCGATTTCATCAGTGCCCAAGAACTGTTGGAGAGTGATATCCGACAGACCTTGAATCTGTGTCGAGGTTAAACCGGCGAAAGGAGAAGCCATTTTTACGACCCTTTATTAATTATGGTTTGTTCGTTACTAGCAGGCATACGCCCAATTACTAATTCGTTTAATTACAAAATAGGCAATACAAATGCGGAAATCCTATAGGCACATATTTCGATATTACAACAACCCGATTCGGCAGATCAATGAGATTCTTCGAATTCCCATAACAATTTCCGTAATGTCGTTATTTTCAAAATAAATAGCGATGTTTAATTGTCATTATTTTGAAATTTATAAGGGATCGACTGGTTTCACGCGGCGGCATTTTTAGGTGCACTCACGGGTTTTGTTTTTAAATAGGCATTTAAATGCGCTGAAAATCGGTTTTGGGAAATCATTTGCTTTCCTCTATGCCCCAAACCTTTCGTGAGTGAAATTTGCTTTTTGGTTGTATCGCCGGTGGCTTGGGAACAAGTCAGCGCTTAGTCAGGAATGGGATTGGTGGGGTTTGTTGCTGGCTTGCAACAGAAATGCAGGGAATTGGGGGGAATCAGCTTGCATGTGGATTTGTAATTGGATAAGGCGACTGGCTTTGTGCGCGTATGCGGGCGGGAGGTTTGGGGGGTTACTGGGAGATGTTGTGGAGGGGCTGGGCGAAATCTGGTGGTTGAACGCTACAGGTGTCGGTGCGCTACGAAAGACGCTGGATCCCAGCTTTCGCTGGGATGACGGTTTTAGGGTTTCGCGTTGTACTCTGTCGTCTCAGTTTGAAGTGGGGCTTTGGATCCCAGCTTTCGCTGGGATGACGGGTTTGGGGTTTTAGCTTTTGATGCTGCCCTTCCAGCGCAAGCGGAGCTAACGGCATCGCTACAGCTACAGACATTGCCACAGCCTCCTCCACCGTCGTACGCTTACAGACATGCAGACACTTCTTGTGAATTGACTTTACGACTCAATCAAATGCTGTACTTCACACTCCAGACATCAATTGTTTGATATCTCCCACCAGCCCATCGGTTCGCCCATGCTGCACAAACAACCGAACCCGACCCTGTGCATCAAACAAATACGTCCCCGCCGTATGATCGATCGTGTATGACTTCCCGTCTTTAGCCATCACTTTCTGCGCAAAGATCTTGAAGTCTTTCTCGACTTTTTCGGTCTGCGCTTTATCACCTCGCATGCCAACAAAGCTTGAATCAAACGCTGGCACGAATTCAGCCAGTAATTCCTGCGTATCGCGCTCTGGGTCAACGGTGATAAACAGCACTTGTAATTTATCTCCGTCCGCGCCTAGCTGCTTCTTGACGTTCGCCAAGTCGACGAGCGTGGTCGGGCAGACATCGGGGCAGTGGGTGTAGCCGAAGAACACCGCAACTACTTTTCCCTGGTAATCGGCCAGCGTTCGCGCATGGCCGGTATGGTCGGTGAGCTCGAAACCTTTCCCGATATCGAGCCCCGTAACATCGGTGCTCACGAAACTTACTTTCGGAACCGGTGGCTTGCTATCGCAACCGGCAAACGCCAGTGCGCAGCACAGCCCTATCATCAGCATGCGCATAGGAATGTTCTCTTGATCAATGAAGATTTGAACGGCGACGCGTTATATCGTCGTCAGTGTAGGCTGAGTAGTGTGCGTTGTAGCACCCGATGCGATACGGCAGTTTAGCATCGTGAGTATCGCGATCGACAGCGCAGCGCCCGCGTTATGAAGTACTGCCAGTGTCAGTGGCCAGTTCAACACCACCGTGGCGATACCGGAACAAAACTGCAGCAGAATCAGTAACAGCAGACTACCGCCTAAACCCTCGCAGCCCTGCACTCGTCTTGCGCGCCATGCCGTAACACCTACCACTACCACAACGATACAGGCGAATACGCGATGTACCCAGTGCACTGCCACCAATGCATCAAATGGCAGATATTCACCACCCGCGGTCATGCCCAGTGCTCGCCACAGGGTAAAGCCGTGCGTGATATCCATCGCCGGTACCACTTCGCCCTGACATAAGGGAAATCCTCCGCAGGCCAGCGCTGCATAGTTCGTACTCACCCAACCGCCGAAAGCAATTTGCATCAACACGATCACCCATGCCGCAACCGCCATCCAGCGTAGCGAGCTTGGTACTTCACCCAACTGGGGTTGGGCGCTTTGTCGCATGGCATGCCAGGTGAGTAGCGCGAGTAAAGCCATGCCGAGCAGCAGGTGCATGGTGACGATCACGGGCTGCAACTTAAGCGTAACGGTCCATGCACCAAACGCACCCTGCACGCACACCCATACCAGTAAGCCTGCCGGCAGTGCGGGGTGGTAGCGTGTTTCGCGCAAGCTACGCCATAGTCGTATGGCCACGATCAGTGATGCAATGATCAGCACACCTACGCCCATCGCCAGATAGCGGTGAATCATCTCTATCCATGCTTTGAGTACCGTAACGGGCCCAGTGGGCTGCAGGCTCTCTGCGGCGCTGATGTGTTCATGGGCGAGGAAAGGATTGGCTTCGCCATAGCAACCAGGCCAGTCCGGGCAACCAAGGCCGGAATCGGTGAGGCGGGTGAAGGCGCCGAAAACGATCAGATCGAAGGTGAAGAACACCATTACCCACGCAAGTTTGCGGTAACGGTCGGTGCCGCGCGACAGATAGACCAGGGTTAGCGGTATCGTCGCCAGCAGTAGTGCCTTGATGGCCAGTACGATCAGCATGGCTTCATCCTATCGCTTCATCACATCAGGTAGTGGTCGACCAGCAAGGCGGCGAACAGTACGGACAGATGAATCAGCGAGAAACGGAAGGTCTTGCGGGCGAGTTCGTCGGAATATTCACGCATCAAGGCAATAGCGTAGTAGATGAAGCCCACCGACAGCACCAGTGCGACCACCAGATACAGCCAGGAACTCATGCCGTAAGCGAAAGGCATTAAGCAGGCCGCCATCAACAACAGCGTGTAAAGCAGGATCTGCAAACGCGTGAATTCACTGCCGTGCGTAACGGGCAGCATAGGCAGACCAGACTTACGGTAATCATCGATGCGGTACAAGGCCAGCGCCCAGAAATGCGGTGGCGTCCACAGGAAGATGATCAGAAACAGTATCAATGCTTCAGGATCAACCGCGCCGGTAATAGCAGCCCAACCCAGCACCGGCGGCATGGCGCCGGAAGCACCACCGATCACGATGTTCTGCGGTGTGAGTGGTTTCAGGATCACGGTGTAGATCACTGCGTAACCGATGAAGGTGGCGAAAGTGAGCCACATGGTGAGCGGGTTGATGAAAACGTACAGCACCCATGAACCCAGTGCGCATAACACTGCTGAGAACAGTAGGGCCTGACGATCAGACAACTGGCCGCGCGCAGTGGGTCGCCATGCCGTGCGCCGCATCTTCGCGTCGATGCTTTTTTCTACGAGGCAGTTGAACGCTGCGGCCGCACCGGCTACGAGCCAGATGCCCACGCAAGCGATCACGATGCGCTGCAGATCGCTCCATGACGGCCACCCGGGAATAGCCACCACCATGCCGATCAATGCGCAAAACACAATCAGCTGTACCACGCGCGGCTTGCTGAGGTCGTAATACTGACGAATGACGGAAGCGTTCATAGGTATCTCAGCGTCCCGTTGCCGCAGAAGCGGTGTGTGTTATCTGCTGCTGTAGCGTCCACATCGCCGCGCGTACTTGCGCGCTGTCCTGATCGGCGGGCATGCGCATCACGAGTTGTCCCTCTGGGTCTTGTAGAAAAAGCTGCGACAGTGCTTGCTCGGGTGGTACGCCGAGGATCTCGTTCACCTGCGCGGGCGTGGCGCGCAGGATTTGCGTGTCATTCAGCAGAGGCTTGAGCTGCTCAGGTAGCGGACCGTCATCGGTCAGCAGCCACAAGCGCTGGATGCGCATCTGCTTCTTGAGCAGCATCTCGCGTAACTGACGCTGAATGAACAGATGCTTGACGCAGCGATCCTCGCACTGACTGGGCCCGGCACCGATCAGGCGCCACGCAGGCTGAGCCGCTACGAGCGGCACCGCTTCGCCAGCAAGGTCATTGAGTGCAATGGCCGGCATGGCGCGTAGCGGCGTGATGGCGGTGCCGAACGTGCTGTGCTCTAGAGGGCGCGCCACGATCACGATGAAGTACAGCAGCACGGGCAACAGGCAGGCAAACAGAATCGCCAGCAGCTTTGCTCGCCCGGAGGGTGGCACATCCACGAACTCCGGATTCACCACATCGGGCAGGGTGTGCACGGCCAGTGTGAGCGGCTCGTCTTGCGCGGATTGAGGAATGCTGTGTTGATGCATCAGGGATGGTTAGGCTTGATTCGGTAAACACCGATCAAGACAGGTTTCTTTGTGTGCAGATTATAGCGTGAGGTGCTGTTTCACTGCCCGAGGCCATCGCTTGATGCGCTGCGGCATAGACGCGGCTTCCAGTGTCCTTGACGGCGGCTCTCGCCTTCGCTTATCTATACGTCATAAGGCTCACGCTCTGATGGGTCGATGGAGGGGACATGACCGCTGTTTCAAGTGAAGCATCCGCTACACCAGCGTCACCGCTGTTTGTGTTGAAGTTGCTTGCCGAAGGCGTCAGCGAGATGCGCGCGACGGGCTTTGCGGGCATGGTGTATGGGGTGATGTTTGTCTTGATGGGCTATGCCATCGCGATTATTTACGAGCACATCTGGCAAATGACCATGGGCCTAAGCGCCGGGTTTTTTCTGATGGGGCCGTTTGTCTGTTGCGGCATTTACGAGTTGTCGCGGCAGAAGGAGCGTGGCGAGGCAGTGAGTATTGCCCGCAGCGTGGTTTGCTGGATGCGCAATTGGAAGTCGATTGCGTTCTTCGCCGCGATTTTGACGTTCCTGATGATTGTGTGGGCGCGCGTATCGGTGGTGTTGTTTGCCTTACTGGCGGCGCATGATTATCCGGATTTGAAAGATATGCTGCACAGGGTGATGTCGTTCGACAATCTGACGTTTCTGTTGATCTGGGGCTGTGTGGGCTTTGTGTTTGCTGGTTTGGTGTTTGCGATATCTGTTGTGTCGATGCCGATGATGCTGGATCGTGGCTCGGACACGATGGAAGCCATTGCCACGAGTGCTGTCGCGCTGTGGAACCATCGTGGCGCTATGCTTGCTTGGGCAGTGGTGATTGCGGTGTTGATTGGTGCGAGCTTGGTGTTTTTTTTACCGGCGCTGGCAGTGACGGCGCCGTTGGTGGGGCACACAACCTGGCGGGTTTATCGGGCGCTGGTGGCGGAGGATTCGGCGGTGTTTGGGGAGGGGTAGAGGATTATCGCCCGGAGTTATCAACGGCCCTTGGGTCCCAGCTTTCGCTGGGACGACGCTTGATGGCCGGCTGCTTTAAATACCGTCGTCCCAGCGAAAGCTGGGACCCACAGGCCGCACACTCAACACCTACCCCATTGCCCCCGACGAATACTCAAAATACCGCTGAAACGCATAAGCCAGCGCCGACAACAAAAACACCGTTCCCAGCATCAAGCTAATAATGATCGCGCCTATCGTCGCCCAGCGCGTCTGACCCGCCATCTGATCTGGCATCGCTTCCGGATTAAATTTCGCATTCCATTGCTCTGCCGTCATCAGCCCGTACACAATCGCGTTCAGGCAAATCGCCGCCAGATGAAATCCAAAGATCGGCAACAGTACCCAGCTACTGAGATCATCCAGTCCGTAGTCTTGAACGCGCTGGTAGCCATGCAGACCCAGCAGGGTAGGGATGATGATTAACCAACCCAGCGTATCGCGCCAACCATACAAATAGAAACGGTGCAGTCCAAAAGGTCCCACGACCAAGGTGAGCCAGGTGGCGAGTGTTTTGTTTTTCATGTCATCGTCCGGGTCTATCCCAGAACTGCGCGGCGCGCAGTAGCCGGTTTAAGGTTTTTTTGATTTTCATGGCATGGTCTACATCAGCCGTGGCGGGAAATCTCATCATCCAGAATCCTTGCGGATCGACGAGGTATATCGATGCTTGCATCGGCTGGGGTGGCTCGGTCGCCAACCATGGCGACAGCTGCGCTGCGTCGATACGCAGCACGTTGGCACCCTGCAAGCTTTGCACCAAGGTCGGTGAGATCGGCGCATCACCAGTCGCAAACCAGATGCGATCCAGTCTCTCCCTTTCTGCACCTAGCCCTGTGTGCAACTGGCGCGTCAGGTACAAGGTTTTTTCGCATTGCTCGTCGCAGGCAGCATCGGCCACGGTGATCATCAGCCATTGACCTCGCAAGCTGCGCAGGTCTGTCGGGTTGCCGTTGATATCTCTGGCCACAAGCGCCGGCAATTCGCGTTCAGGGCTGATGAGTTCACCGTACTGAGGGCTGCCCTTTGGTTGCAGCACGTAATAGGTGAAATACGAAGCCACGACCGGTGATGCCGTGACGAGCGCCAGCAATAGCAGTCGCCAGCGCCCTTTGCGGGTGCGCTCTTTGAGCTCTGCATCAGGCTGCGATGTCATCTCGGTCTTGTCTTGCATGGCGAATCTTTCGAATAACCTGAAACCAAACAAAATACAGCGCGCCCAGCGCACTGAGCGCAAACCACTGGAAGGCATATCCGCGATTCATCGGCGCCTTGGATGCCATGCTGGGCCAGTCCCTGATCAAGCCATCCGCTTTATCGCCGTCTTCGCGAATCACTGCCGCAATGTGCAAACCGGTCTGGCGCTCATAGTCACCCAGCTCGAGATTTTGCCGCACTGGCGTCAATGTCGCGCGGCTCGGTTCCGGTGACGACAACTCCATCAGCTGCGATGGCGGCTCTATCCACTGACCTTGCACTCGGTCTGGTGCAGGGCGTGGCTTGAGCTCAGGGATTTTATCGGGCACCACCGGGTCACGCGGTACCCAACCGCGCTGTACCAGCACGACGAGTCCATCGGGTAGCTGCAGGGGTGTCATCACCCAGAAGCCGGGACGGCCATTCTGCGGACGATTCAGAAAGACCGTCCAGGATTCCAGCCACTGCCCCTCAAGGTTTACGCGACGATATAGGGGCTTGGCGCCTGGCGGCAAAGCACGCAGGTCTTCGGCACTCAGCGGCGCTTGTGTGGCGCTGTCACGCTGCTCTGCATCGATGCGCTCACGCAGCTGGGCACGGCTAAGCTGCCAGAAACCTAGCTTCATGGTGGTGCCGATAAAGACCAGCGTCAGCAGCAGCAATAGCCACCACTGCGTTGAAAAGAGTGAGTTCGGTTTTGCGGGGGAAGTCATTCTGTTTGTCTCGGAGGTACTTTGCGTAATTCTGCTATCTTTCGAGACTGTGTGCTTGTGGTCGCTTTTTGAATTCAGGCCTGCGGTTTTTTATGGGCCGTGGATCCCAGCTTTCGCAGGGATGACGCATTGACGCGCAACGCACTAGTAAACGTCTTCCCAGCCACCGCCCCAGCGAAAGCTGGGGGGAAGCTGGGACCCAAACGCCACCAATGAGCAGTCTTAGCATCAATTTTCAAGTCATCCACATGAAAACCCTCGTCGCCATCGCCTTCGCCGCCATCATCCTCAGCCTCATCATGGCTGGCTTTTTTATGCTCAAGGGTGACAGCAAAGACCGCGGTCGGAAGATGGCGAACGCGCTGACGGTACGCATTGGTTTGTCGGTACTCGTCTTCCTGGTGCTGATCGTTCTGTGGAGTCTCGGTCTGATTGCACCCACCGGCTATTTCCCGGTCGATCGATAAATCACTCCACCAATGAAAAAGGCCGTCAGAGACGGCCTTTTTTGATGCTTGCTGTATCAGAGCCAGTAGACCAGCACGTACAGGCAGAGCCAGACCACATCAACGAAGTGCCAGTAC
>CAZXRS010000061.1:0-10065 GCA_964642635.1 uncultured Bifidobacterium sp.
ATCTTGATGATCTTGTTCTGGTTGATGTTGATGAAACCGACGGTGGCGTCCATCAGGAAGTTAATTTTTTCAAACAGGAACGCGGTGTGCCCGTCCAGCGATTCGATATCGCGCAGGATCTGTCGCGCATCATCGAACTGATCTGAATTCAGCAATCGGCCACGCATCATGAAACTGACCGCGCGACGTGTGTCCATCATGTTACGGCGAACGCGGCCGTTCAAATCCTCTTCGCGCGCCATGGCTGACAGCGACTCGGCGGCATCAGCATCGCTGAATTCTTTCTTCAGCACGCTGTGACTGACCTCTTCCAAGTTCTGGTAGATTCCCTCAAGCGCATCGGCCGAGTACTCGACGTCGGTGGCGTACAAGTCGAGCAGTACATCCTTGAAGTCGCCAATGGAACCCGGGCGAGAACGCGCACGCATACGCACCAGACGGAACACCGGCAGGTCGTCGCTGTGCATAGAGAACAGCATGTTCTTGGCGAGGATGAACGCAACGGTGACCACACGCGACTCGCCCTCATCCTCTTCCAGCAGGAAGTCGGAGCGTAGATGCAGATCACCATTGTCGGCCTCGTAGTAACGGGCCGATGCCTCGATGTCCTTGACCTCATCTTCGTCGGGCAAAGTGACGCCGTAGATACTCTTCACCCAGTCGCGCTCTTCGTCATTCGGGTCGGTTAGATCGACCCAAATCGGCGTTGCACGCTCGAGGTCGCCGCGCGTTTCGATATTAACCTGGCTAAGCCGGCCGTTCTGCAGCACGAATACATTGATCATATGCTCTCCCCGCCGCAATCATGCGGCACTTCCGCGGCGCAGGCGCACGCGGATTCGATTCTTTACATTTCAGGGAGCGTGGTCTCTGCGATTGCATCAACCATGCGCGCCTGTTCACCATGACCTGGCAAGCGGCGCGCGAGAGGAGCGTCAGCTTGCGACGGGCCCGTCAGATGACGGTCGGTGATGCGAGGTGGGACTGCCCAAGGCGGGTCTCCGTTGTTAAAAACAGCACGAGTTTACGTTCTTAAGCGGGATGAGGCAAGGCTTACGGCAGCTCAGCGCTATTCATCCGGATCATGATCAGTGCCGAGCGCCGGTTCAGGTAGTTCGAATCGAGATGTCGGCCAAAAAAGCGCGGGTTGGGCAGCATCACCGCTAGCCGCGCAGCTTCTCCCGGTCCAAGGCTGGCTGCAGGCACCCCGAAGTACTTGCGCGATGCCGCTTCGCAGCCGAACACACCGGTACCCCATTCCACCGAGTTCAGATAGATCTCGAAGATGCGGCGCTTATCCATGACCGCCTCGATCATGTAGGTGATCACCATTTCCTGCGCTTTGCGAAGGTAGCTTCGCTCTCCGGACAAGAAGAGATTCTTCGCTAGCTGCTGCGTAATGGTCGAGCCACCACGGACCACCTTGCCCTTCTTCGCATTCTTTTCGTACGCTTTCTGCAGAGCTTCCCAATCGACGCCTTCATGTTCGGCGAAGTTCGCATCTTCGGACGCAATGATTGCGCGCTTCAGATGATTCGAGATCCGGCTATAGGGTACCCATTGATGCTGCAATTGCGCATTCGGATTTTTTTCACGCAGCTTCGTCAACTGCTCACGCATGAAAGCCGTTGACTGCGGGTTATGGTTGACCCACCAGCACACTTGCGCGAAATACCAGAGCTGTAGCAAGAGAATCCATGCAGCCGGTATCGCGACCAGCCAGAACAGAAACCTGCGGCGCATGATCATAGCTGTTCGCGAAGCCACTGATAGACAGGCACGGTATCAGGCCGCACGCCACGCCACACGAAGAAAGATTCTGCCGCTTGCTCGACCAGCATACCCAGTCCATCGCGAACAATGGCGCCATGCGATGCCGCCATCTGCATAAACAACGTGGGCTGCGCGCCGTACATCATGTCATAGGCCAGGGTCCGTTCCGAGAACACGGTTGCAGGTACCGGTGGCAATTCCGATGACAGGCTCGCCGAAGTGGCGTTGATGACTACATCGAATGCACCCGACAGATCTTCAAAGCGCAACGCCCTGAATGCGGGATGAGAGAACTGTGTGACGAGCTCCTCTGCTTTGGCAAATGTACGATTCACAATGATCAATTCAGCAGGCGACTCAGATAGCAAGGGCAAGATCACGCCGCGTGAGGCGCCGCCAGCGCCAAGCAACAGTAAGCGCTTGCCGATGACAGGCACAGCAGCGCTGATGACGATGTCGCGCACCAGTCCGACACCATCGGTGTTATCGCCAATAATGCGACCTTCGTTAAACGTTAGCGTATTGACCGCACCGGCCGCCTTGGCGCGCGGGCTGAGTTCGTCGGCCAGCGCAAAGGCATCGAGTTTGAAAGGCACGGTCACATTGGCACCGCGGCCTCCGGCCGCCATGAACTCGCGTACCGCCACATCAAAACCTTCAAGCGGCGCGAGCAGACGGTCATAAGTCATGTCCTCACCAGTCTGCTGCGCGAAGCGCGTATGAATCTGTGGTGATCTACTGTGAGCAATCGGGTTGCCCATCACGAGGTAACGGTCGGTCATTCATTCGCTCCCACGGAATGGGTTTCAAGCTGCTGCTCGCGCGTGAACGTAAAACGAGTAATGATTTCCCACACATGCTCGCGGCCATCACGAGTCAGCGAGGCGGGGAATTGACCGAACGGTGCGGAGCGGCGCACGATCGCAAGTGCAGCAGCATCCAGCGCAGGAATGCCCGAACTGCGTTCGACGCGCGGCCCACCTTCTTTTTGATACAGTCTGCCATCCTGATAAACGGGGATGTAGACAATCAATTCACCATACATCTTCTTGCCGTCCTGCTGCGGGAAATTCAGCGTACCCGTTTGCTCTATCTTTTTCTGAAGTGCCGTGTAATAGAGCGCATAGCTGACTTCACGCGTCGAAGGCGTCAGCTGTGCTTTCAATGGTCGTTTGTTGTAGTCGGCAATATCGCGTGCGATTTCGGCTTCGCGCCTGGCCATCATCTGTATCTGCTCGACGGAGCGTACATTGCGGCCGTCCGTCTGCGGCTTATCGGGTACTTCACCGGTCGGGACAGTATCTGCACTGCGCGCGGCCAGCTGAGCGAGCAGCTTCTGCTGCATCTTCTCTAGCTCAGCGACACGCTGGCGCTGCATCTCGACTGTATGACCATCAGCGACCTTGCCGGAGTTCGGTAGCGGCGAACGTGCGCGCCCCGCCTCTGCGTTACCACCGCCGTCGAGGTTAGCCTGTGCCAGCGCATCAGCCTTCAGCGGTGGCGCGTCCTGTTTCGAGTTCACCAGAATCACTGCAAGACCCGCATCGAAAGGCTTGATAGGCTGCGCGTCCGGTGCGACAAAGCGGATCATCAGTAGCACTGCATGAAAAGCCAGCGAAGTTCCGATCGCGATGGCCAGCAGACGCTTGTCGTTCGCGATCATGTGGATTACTCCGGCACGTGCACGGCTGGTGGAGCGGACGTATCCGCGGCTGGCGCGTCTGCCTGCCCGGCGACTTCAGCAACATCAACATCTTCGGTCTCTTCGAGCTCAACCTCATCGGCCAGATCAGCTGATACCGTCGCCACCTCAAGCACGCGTGCCTGCACGCTGAGATCAACCTCATCCCAACTGATGACCTCAAGCTTCACCTGCGTGCCACGCGGATGCTTCACGCCGGTCATGGGTATGACTAGTGGTATATCAACCAGCCTCAGCACCTCTTCTTTCAGCATCACTGCCTCGGACTGACGCACCTCGTTCTGCGCCAGCCAGCGAAGGCACCAGAAGCGCTCCATCGTGGACTGGAATTCAGCATAGGCGGAATAAGCGCTGTCGAACGCGGAGACGATCGCGAACAGGTCAGCATCCTTGGGTTTGAAAGGTGCGACCAGCGGCGCGGTGACGCCCGCTTTAACGCAGGCGAGAATCTGCCACTGGTTCACGAGGTCAGTGTATCGGCGCAGCGGCGACGTGCTCCATGCATACTGATCGACACCGAGACCCTGATGAGGCGCAGCGTGGGTCAGCATCCGCACCTGCATGCGCTGCGCCCAGCCTTGTCCGGTGCCCTGGGTGCGATAAATGCCGGGAACACCATGCTCATGCATTAGCTTGCCCCAGCTGCTGTTAGCGAAGATCATCAGCTCAGCGACAATCTTGTCGAGCGGCGCGCCGCGCTTTCTGCGCGTGATGGTCACCACATCGTCTTCGACATAGAAATTAAAATCGACGCGATTATTCTGCTCCGGCCTCAGACCAAAAGATTCGCGTTTGGCCATCCGGCCTTGTTCAAGTTGCTGCGCCCACTGCCAAAGCAGGGAAATTTCTTCCTTATGCGGATATTCACCACTACCATCGGCCAATGCCTGCTCGGTAACGTGTTCATCAAGATCGTTATGACGCAAATTCGTAGCGATGGGTACCCGCTCGGCGACGGTCTCGGTAGCCAATACCGACCAATCACTCATATCCAGCGTGACATACAGCGACAGCGCAGGACGCGCCGCGCCTTCGGCCAGAGTGAATTGACTGACCAGTTCGTCCGGCAGCATCGTGATTTTGTCACCCGGCATATAGACCGTGCTCATGCGCTCGCGCGCGATTACGTCTATCGCATCACCTCGCGCAATTCCTAGTGCTGGCGCAGCGATATGAATGCCGATACGAAGTCGATCCTCGCCCAGTTTCGTCAGCGAGAACGCGTCATCGATTTCTGTAGTGGTGACATCATCGATGGAGAAGGCGTGGACGTCAGCTAGCGGCAATGAAGGCTCTGAGGGCAAGCTGATGTTTGGGAAGTTGGTCCCGCGCGGGAATTGCTCGGTAAGAAACCGCGACAGGTGCAGCTCTTTCGCCGATGCGATCGCGCCAACTGACAGCAGCAGTCGCGGTATGGTCGTTTGCAGCTCGTTGCACGCAGCATCGAGCGCTTTGTACTCGATACTATTCTTGTCCGGTCGAGTCAGTAGCTGCTTGACTACGGCGCGCATCGTGGCGGGCAAGATACCCGCCTTCAGTTCATCCACCATGGCCTGCTGCTGCAGTGCCTGCTGTTTTTTCTTTTCAATGCCAGCCAGCGCAGCCTGCAGCGTTGCTGCCGGTGCGGCCTTGTAGCGACCTCTACCCTTCTTATGAAAATAAATCGGTGAAGCCGCGATCTTGAGTAGCAGTCCGGCAGCTTCATCGGCTTTCGGAGCATGACCGAAGTATTCGCTGCCGAGTTCAGCGACGCCGAATTCCTCTTCGCCGGCGACTTCCCAGAGAAAAGCCACATCAATCTCTTCAGCGAGTCGGTTCGCGCTGGCGATCATGTCCGCCGCAGACGGTGACTCAAACTGCAGCAGCACATCGCGCGCGCGCACCTTGGTGCGCTTGCCCGTCGGGGTCTCGACCTGATAGGCCTCACCCTGCTGGCTCAGTACCGCGCCAACCTTGAAATCACCGGACTCTTCGAAAAATAAATTCATCGTTCTTCACAAAACCGAACTACCTCATCAAGGTAGTCATCAAAATCCGACAATCCATGATCACTTCCGTCGATCACACGCTGATGGGCGCCTGCATAGCGCTCGGTCATCTCGCGCCAATCGAGTACTTCGTCGCCGGTCGCGGCCAACAGCAGGTAGCGCTGCGCTTGCGTGATGCGGTCTACCGTCAAAGCCTGCAGCTCGGCGATGTAATCGGGCCGGAAAAAAAAGCGCTCTTCCGAATGCCAGGACTGTTGCTCGCCAATATACTTTGCCAGATCACGCGCTGGCCAGACCGCTGGATTGATCAGTACGGCACGGCAGCCAGTCGCCTCGGCCAGTGCTGTCGCATAAAAGCCGCCAAGGGAAGATCCGATCACGGAAAAGTCGCCCGGCCCCATGCCATCAACGAGTTCGCGCAGCAGATCAATGGCGTGCGTAGGTGACGGCGGCAGCTGAGGACAGAGGAAACGCTCGGGCTGGCCGCGCCGCTCCATGTAGTCACGTAATCGCTGCGCCTTGAACGATAACGGCGACGAACGAAAGCCGTGCAGGTAAAGCAGCGTTCGCAATTACTGCTTCGCGGTCAGCGCATCCAGCAGCTTTTGGTGCACGCCACCGAAGCCGCCATTACTCATCACGAGCACCGAGTCGCCGGGACGGGCGGCATCGACCACAGCGGTAACGAGCGCGGACAAATCATCGAAGGCTTGTGCGCGCGCGCCCAGGGGCGCCAGCACTGCGCTCAGATCCCAGCCGAGCGCTTCCTTGCCCTCGCCTTTTGCGCCGTAGCCGAATACGAGATCGGCGGCGGTCAGACTACCGGGCAGCGCGTCTTTCATCGTACCGAGCTTCATGGTGTTTGAGCGCGGCTCAAGCACCGCCAGGATGCGCGCATTGCCAACCTTCTTGCGCAGACCCGCCACAGTGGTAGCGATCGCAGTCGGATGGTGTGCGAAGTCATCAATCACGGTAACGCCATTGGCGACGCCACGCGTTTCCATCCTACGCTTCACGTTCTCGAAAGATGACAGCGACAGAATAGCTTGTTGAGGTGTGATGCCCACATGGCGCGCAGCGGCGATCGCAGCAATGGCATTCCATCGATTGTGCTCACCCGTCAGCGACCAGCGCAAGGCACCAACACGCTCACCATTGAATACGACGTCGAAGCGCTCTTCATCATGTTCGATCATGCTCCAACCGGTATCGCTGTTGAACCATTCGACCTCACTCCAGCATCCGCGCTCGATCACTCGTTTTAACGCAGATTCTCGGCCGTTAACTACGAGACGTCCTGAAGACGGCACGGTGCGCACGAGATGATGAAACTGGGTTTCAATGGCGGTGAGATCAGGGAAGATGTCGGCGTGATCGTATTCAAGGTTATTCAGAATGGCTGTGCGCGCACGGTAGTGCACGAACTTGCTGCGCTTGTCGAAGAATGCGGTGTCGTATTCATCTGCCTCGATCACAAAGAATGACGCTCCATTACCGCCTTCGCCACCCATGCGCGCCGAGATACCGAAATTCATGGGCACGCCACCAATCAGGAAGCCGGGCTGATAGCCGGCGTCTTCCAAAATCCAGGCCAGCATCGACGATGTCGTGGTCTTGCCATGAGTACCGGCAACCGCCAGTACCCATTTGTCATGCAGGATGTGCTCGCCTATCCATTGTGGCCCTGACATATACGGAAGGCCGCGATTCATGATCGCTTCCATCAGCTGATTGCCGCGCGAGACGACATTGCCGATTACATACAGATCAGGTTGAAGGCTCATCTGGTGCGCGCCGAAGCCTTCGATCAGTTCGATACCCTGCGCACGCAGCTGAGTGCTCATCGGCGGGTAGACGTTGGCGTCGCAACCGGTGACCTTGTAACCGGCCTGTTTGGCCAGCACCGCGAGGCCACCCATAAAGGTGCCGCAGATGCCGAGGATGTGGATGTGCATATAATGGGAATCGCGCGAACGCATGAATAACTGCACGATTTTACCTGACACCCTGCATGAGCAAAGCCTGAAACTTGCTACGAGCAGATCAACCACTCCAGCGGCGCGCCGCTGTCACGCTGTCAATATCGGATCTTTCATGCCTATCCACACGCCCGGCGACGCAGAATGGCTGCGGGCCGAGATCGCCGCCGCTGCCGCCAGGATGATTGCCGAGGATGGCGCCGACTATGCGACTGCCAAGCGCAAGGCAGCGAAACTTTTGCTGGGACATCAGAAGATACGCGGCGACATACTGCCGGATAACGCCCAGGTAGAGGAGCAAGTGCGCGAGTATCAGGCGCTTTTCTTTGGCGAGGAGCATGCGGAGCGCCTGCGCCACCTGAGGGAACTGGCGGTCGAGCTGATGGAGAAGCTGGCCGATTTCTCGCCCTGGCTGACCGGCGCCGTGCTCAACGGCACGGCCGGCGAACATTCGGACATCCACCTGCAGCTGTTCGCTGACAGCCCGAAAGATGTGGCTTTGTTCCTGCTGAACGCGAATGTGAATTACGAGGTATCGGAATCCACCCACTTCCGCAGCCCTGATCGCAGCGTAGAAACCCTGTCATTCATGTGGAAAGATGAAGGGGTGCACCTGACCCTGTATGATCGTGACGATCTGCGCGCCGGTCGCAAGCCTGTGGACCGGGCCGACCTTGCCGGCGTGCGCGCGCTGCTCGCCGAAGGACAGGAAGAATGAAGAAAATCTCTAGTTTTGTCGCTATCGCCATTCTTTTTACCGCGATCGGCTTGTATTTTGGTGCCAAACGCTTTCAACCCGCCCCACCGGCCGACACCGCTGTCGGCGCACTGATGCAGCTGTCGATGAAGGATTCGAACGGCAAGCAGCGCAAGATGTCAGAGTGGAAAGGCAAAACGCTTCTGCTGAATTTTTGGGCACCCTGGTGTCCACCCTGCGTGGATGAAATGCCTGAACTGGTCGCATTGCAGGCTGAACGGGCCGATAAGAACTTTCAAATTGTCGGCATCGGCATAGATTCCCCCGACAACATCCGGCAATTTTCAGAAAAACACAAAATCACGTATCCGCTGCTCTTGGGTGGTCTGGAAGGTACCGAGCTGTCGCGACAGTTCGGTAACGAATCGGGAGGACTGCCATTCACGGTACTGATCACCCCGGACGGCACCGTGCGCAAGACTTATATGGGGCGGATCAACCTCGAAAAAGTCCGCTCGGATCTGGCATCCTTATAGCCCCGATAAGCGTTTCTGCTTGCCATTCAACGTCATTTTGCAGGAAAATGGCGGCTTCTTCGTCAAAACCCAGCGTTTTCGATGGCAAAAAAACTGCTTCTGCTGAACGGCCCGAACCTCAACCTGCTCGGCACTCGCGAGCCCGAGGTGTATGGTTCGACCACGCTGGCTCAGATCGAGCGTGATGCGGTAGCTCAAGCCAAGGCGGCGGGCGCAGATTTGTCCTGCTTCCAAAGCAATCACGAAGGACAATTGATCGATTGCATCCATGCCGCACGCAGCCAAGGTGTCGAAGCGATCGTGGTCAACCCGGGTGGGTTCACACATACTAGCGTGGCGCTGCGCGATGCGCTGGCAGGCGTTGCGATCCCATTTGTTGAGGTCCACATCTCCAACATCCATCGGCGAGAAGCATTCCGCCATCATTCCTATCTGTCCGAACTGGCGACGGGTGTGATCTGCGGTGTGGGTGTTGAGGGCTATAAGTACGCGATTGATTTCGCTCTGACGAAAATATAGATGCCTATGACCTCAGGCCTCATAGCTAGCCGCGTTAACGGCGGCGGCATTTGGATAAAGGCACGAAGCAGCAACCGATAACGTCCGGCACGCTCCATACATACAGAAAAGCAGGAGCACCGGGATTCATCAACCTTGCAGGCAAAACCCCCATGGATCTAAGAAAACTCAAAACTCTGATCGACCTGGTCGCAGAATCAGACATCTCGGAACTGGAAGTCACCGAAGGCGAAAGCAAGGTCCGCATCGTCAAGAATGGCGCGCCCGCCGCGCACGGCCAGGTCATGATGATGCAGGCTCCGGCAGCTGCGCCGGCCGTGGCTGCTGCCGCGCCGGCTGCCGCGCCGGCCGCCGCACCCGTAGCGCCTGCCTCACCAGCTGCTGCGGCTGCGGCAGAGCCCAGCGGTCATGTGGTGAAGTCGCCGATGGTGGGTACTTTCTACCGCTCGTCCGCACCGGGTGCTGCGCCTTTCGTCGACATCGGTTCGAGCATAAAAGAAGGCGACACGCTATGCATTATCGAAGCGATGAAGCTGCTCAATGAGATTGATGCCGACGCTACTGGCACGATCAAGCAGATCCTCGTCGAGAATGGTCAGGCGGTCGAGTTCGGCCAGCCACTATTCATTATCGGCTGAAGCTCTCACACAATGCTGCTGGACTCACACTAGAGTCCAGCGACCGCTTCGCTGACGCTCCGCTCATTTGGTGAAAGCCTCAAAAGACTATGTTTGAAAAAATCCTCATTGCCAACCGCAGTGACCAGCCGCGCAGCGGCGCAGCAACGAAGTTTAATCGCATTGCTGCCGAAGGCAGCAAAGGCGGTTTCGCCGCGGAGACCACCCATGTTTGAAAAAATCCTGATCGCCAA
>CAZXRS010000062.1:0-7371 GCA_964642635.1 uncultured Bifidobacterium sp.
TGATGCTGTATCTGGCGACTATTCGTGCCGGCTATGTCTACTTGCCACTCAACACGGCGTATCGTTCGGCGGAGATCGCCTACTTCATCGATAACGCGTCGCCATCGGTGATGGTCTGCTCACCGCAGAATTTCGGATGGGTTACGCAGATCGCTTTCAAAGCAGGTGTGTCACATGTGTACACACTTGATGCGCCCACGACAGGTCGCAATAGCGGCTCGCTGTTATCCCGCGCAACTCATTTCGGTGATCAGTTCGATACGACTCACCGTGACGCCGATGATCTGGCGGCGATTTTGTATACATCCGGCACCACCGGTCGGAGCAAGGGGGCGATGCTCACGCATGGCAACCTCGCGTCAAACATTCAGGTGCTACACGAGGCATGGCACTGGCAGGCGGGCGATGTATTACTGCATGCGCTGCCGCTGTTCCATATTCACGGCCTGTTCGTTGCTGCACATGGAGCGCTATACAGCGGCAGCAAAATGATCTTTCTGCCGAAATTCGATAGTGCGTCCGTCATACGTGAGCTACCGCGCAGTACGGTTTTCATGGGCGTACCCACTTTTTATGTTCGACTGCTGTCCGACTCTGGTTTTACGCAGGAGACCTGCGCAAATGTGCGCTTGTTTGTTTCAGGCTCGGCGCCGCTGCTGACAGACACCTTTACGCAATTTGCACATCACACGGGACACACCATCCTCGAGCGCTACGGCATGAGCGAGACCGCGATGCTCACCTCGAATCCTTATGATGGCGAGCGCAAGGCGGGTACGGTCGGGCCCGAACTACCCGGCGTATCGGTGCGCGTGATGAATGCCGAGGGTCAGTCCTGCGCGACAGGCGAGATTGGCGACATACAGGTAAAGGGTCCCAATGTATTTAAGGGCTACTGGCAAATGCCCGAGAAAACGGCTGAAGAATTTACTACGGATGGCTACTTCAAAACCGGCGACGTCGGATTCCTTGATAGTGAAGGCTATCTGTCTATCGTCGGGCGCAGCAAAGACCTGATCATCTCGGGCGGCTACAACGTGTACCCGAAAGAGATTGAGAGCGTCATCGATGAGATGAACGGCGTCGTTGAATCAGCCGTCATCGGTGTTCCGCATACAGACTTCGGCGAAGCGGTGATAGCGATCATCGTGCCACACGATAGCGCACGCTTATCTGAGGCTGCGATCATCGATACGCTGAAATCGAAGATCGCAAATTTCAAAGTACCGAAACGCGTCTATTTTGTTGACGAGTTGCCGCGCAATGCGATGGGGAAGGTGCAGAAGAACGTGTTGAGAGAGCAGTTTGAGGCGGTCCAGTAGGATGACCATCACCGCTGAAAATCACACCACTCTCGCGAGCTTCTTGACGATATAGTCCCATTCAGACTTGGTCACCGGCGTGATCGACAGGCGGTTCCCGCGCTTCAGTATGACCATCTCTTCCAATTCCGGATGCGAGCGCAACTCCGCCAGCGAGATCAGACGGGTTTTATTCAGTGCGCGCACATCAACCAGTAACCAGCGCGGTTGCTCGCGATCAGATTTCGAATCGTAATAAGCGCTCTTCGGATCGAACTGCGTGGGGTCGGGATAGCTACTGCTCGCCACTTCGGCAATACCTGCAATGCCGGGCTCTGCGCAGCTCGAGTGATAGAACAGCACGCCGTCGCCGATCTGCATCTGATCGCGCATGAAATTACGCGCCTGATAGTTACGCACGCCGGTCCACGGCAGCGTAGCTTTCTTGGCCGCGAGCGCATCGTCGATGCTGGCCTCGTCGGGCTCGGATTTCATCAGCCAGTAACGCATCTTCATTATTTTTATAGCCGACAACAGAACGCTGATGTTCAGGCGGACCGCGACAGCAGCGGCGCTCAGTTGAAGGCACAAACAAAAAGCGGCTGCAGCTTTCGCATGCAACCGCCCGAAATAAAGCCCCGCCTGTGCCGTTAGCCGGCATCCCGAACCTTTCGGTTCAAGGTGGCCACAGTAGTTCAATATTGGGATCGTCGGACGAGCGACGCTCACGCCTACTAAACGAATCCCGCAGCCTATGCGCGTGAATGGTTCAAGGAATGTATGGCAAACGCGGTCACGGCAGGAGACTTCAGTCTACCCCAAACGAATGGCGTGTCAACTGAAATCGATAATGATTGACGACTGAAATCAGTTCATCATGGCGAGCGAATACTCGCTCCGCACGCGATATTCAGAACAGGCGTTCTTGCGGGGCGAGCGCGGCATCAAGCAGTGAGTGCATGGCGGTAATCTTGTCGCGCACTTCCACCACCGGCATATCCGCAAACGGGCCATCGGCCGAGCGGGTCGACAGAAAATCGGCAGCGATGCCGAGTGCCGCCATCACGGCGATGCGGTCGGTGCCCTTCACCTTGCCGGCATCGCGAATAGCTGTCATGCGCTCATCGAGGTAAGCGACCGCTTGCTTCAGCGCTAGCTCTTCACCTTCCTTGCAGGCGAGCCGGTAAGGCTGACCCATGATCGTGACATCAATCGTCGTCATGCAGCCTCCTGGTCAGCGTCGGTGTCGGGCAGCGCATCAATGAGCTTCGCAACACGATCGTGAGCTTCCTGCATGCGCTGCTCCAGACGCGCATTTTGGTCCGCCATAGACGCGAGTTCGCTACGCAGCGCCGCGTTCTCGCTGCGCAGCGCCTGAGCAAGCTCGACTAGCTGCCTGACCTTGTCCAGCAGGGAATTGAAATCAAAAACCATGCCGCACTATAGTCGCGCCGAAGAATTTCCGTCAATACATTCAGGGACTTGTCATCGAATGTTCATCCGGCGTGTTCAGATAGGAAAGATATCTATTTGCTATCTTTCGTCACACAACAGCCGGATCGGTCAAGTGAACGCGATGCTTCTGCATCGCGACGATCAGTCGTTGGCGGACTTCGGCAGCCCGGGCGGCACGATCTCAGCATCAGCCAGCCACAGCTGACCATCCACCGTGATCAGCGCAGTACTGATGCGTTTTCCCGGGAAAAGCACAGCGCAGGCATCACGGTAGCGGGACAGCTGCTGCTGATAAGCAGCGCGCTGCCATTCGAAAAGATTTCGCTTGTAATCTAGTATCCACACTTCGTCGCCGAACACGACCAGACGATCAATACGCATCAACTGACCATCGTGCATCAGTTCCATTTCGTTGCGCGCGAATTCATGTGCAGCAGGATCGAAGAAACGCTCCAGAGCCGGCGACGACAGAATCGCCGAGGCCTGAGCACAAGCTACGCTGGCTTCAACCTCATCACAGCCAAGCCAGCGCGCCACCACACCCACGGCCGGTACCGATACGGGCCACAGCGGTGCATAGGTCAGTTTTTCCATCAAGGCATGTAGCCGCTTACCCTCGAGCGTCGCTTCAGTGTCATCGCTGTGCGGACGCGGATCGGCCGGTAGCGAATCCGGTTTAAACAGTGTCAGCGCAAAGGAATTCGCGGCGTCGGCAAGGTCACGTTCAACGATCTGCGGATTGAACACGTCTATGCAATTCAACCGCGCGTACCAACTCTCATTCTTGATACCATCGCCATCGCCGCCAGAATGCACACCACTCACAATCAGCAATTGCTTCGCACGAGTTGCGGCCACGTAGAG
Organism: uncultured Bifidobacterium sp.; assembly: GCA_964642635.1. Taxonomy (GTDB): domain Bacteria; phylum Pseudomonadota; class Gammaproteobacteria; order Burkholderiales; family Burkholderiaceae_D; genus Pernthalerella. The sequence goes on from CAZXRS010000062.1 coordinate 3,621, forward strand.
AAGATTCCAGTTTTCCTGAAGACGGAATTTCTCTTCTTGCGTAAACAGCGTTTCGCGCGCGGCACCGCGCTCGGACTTCTTGCCAAATACGGAGAAATGCGTTGGCGCGACATCATCTTGCGGCCAATCGCATAACACGCCAGCCTTATCCTTGACACCATCGCTATGATTGGCACTCATGATCACCACGACTTCAGCCTCAAGCCCTTTCGAGCCGTGAACTGTCATGATGCGTACCGCATCCAGCGCAACATCAATGTCAGCCTCATCCGGCGCGTCGCGCTCACTGCCTTGCTGCTTCCGCCGCAAATGCTCAAGGAAACGCGCGATGCTCGGATAGCGCCCTGCGTCGAGCTCGAGTGACAGCGCAACGAAAGCATGCAGGTTGCCCAGTATCTGCAGGCGCGTTTCTGGTGGAGACACAGCAGCGTAGCGCTGCAAGAGTTCCCCTTCGTGCAGTATGCGGTCCAGCAAGTCATGCACCGGCAGTTGATGCGAAACCTGCATCCAGGTTAGCAGCAGCGCATGCAAGCGCGCCATGGCTGTCGACGCCTGGTGCGATTCGACCAGAGCCTGCATGCGATGCCACCAGCTACCCTCGCCGTCTATCGATGCGAGCATGATCAGGTCCGTATCATCGCACCCGCCGATCGGCGATTTCAGCACATGAGCGAGCGACAGATTGTCCGCCGGCATGGTCATCCAGCGCAGCAGCGCGATCAGGTCACTGACTTCCAGCGTATCGAGCAAGCCACCGGTACGGCTCGATACAAAAGGGATACCCACCGCTCGCAAGCCGCGCTCGTACGACTGTAGGTGAGCGCGACTGCGTACCAGTACCATCATCTTTGCCCATGGCAGCGGCTGTGCACCGAACTGCAAACGCGCCTGATGCAACGCATGGCCGACCAGCTCACCTTCCTGCTGCCGACGTAAGTCATCGATTTCTATGGGTGGCTCAGTCAACGGATCACGCAGCAAAAAACCTTCGGTCAGTGATTCCACCACTTGATCGTCGCGCACCAGTGGCAACAGCCACACCTCACCAGCAGTTTCCGCTAGTGTTTCCTGCTGCCTGTACAAAGGGTTGTCGGCCATCGCTTCGTTGAGCACTCGCACAATGCCGTCCCCATTACGTCGGGTAACGCTGGTACGCAAGTCGGATGCCTTATGCCGTTTCAGTAGTGACCGCGCTGATTCAAATACGCGTGGCTCAGCACGTCGAAAACGATAGATCGATTGCTTGGGATCGCCGACGATGAACACGCTTGGCTGCTGCCCATCACCATCATAGGCATCGAGCCAGGCGCGAACGACCTGCCATTGCAGCGGATTGGTATCCTGAAATTCATCGATCAGTATGTGTTTGTAGCGCGCATCGATGCGTGCATGCAGATAGGCCGCATGCTCGGCGCTGGTCAGTAGTCGCCATGCGTGCAATTCGAGATCGGCGAAATCCAGTTTGCGATGATCAGACTTGATCGCATTGTAATGACCGATCACGGCAGCACCGATCGCGAACATGGCCTCGTTCAGGCGTAGCACCGTCATATCCGCGCTGCGCGCACGCAGATGGATCAAGGCCTCACAGAGCGCCAGCCATTCCGGTTTGAACGCCTGCTGCTCGTCGGCCGACATATGAGCCGTCTGCGCTGCAGTCAGATTTCTTGAACGTGGCTTACCTTCTTTGGTAAGGAAAGCATCACACAGACTGTCGAAAGCTTCTATGCCCGGGCCAGATGTCAGTGCCGTTTCGATCGCCACCGCAACCTTCTGCTGTGGCTCCGTCCCCGTGCCGAATAGTCGCGCCATGCGATGCAATCGTTGCATCAGCGACTCATCGCCCCACAGCGTTAGTCGGGCATCGCGTTCCGCATCGTCACCGCACATTTCAATCAACTGCTGCAGTGGGTCGCCATGCGCATTAATGATTTCCCACTCGGCGCGCATATGAAGGAAGGCATCGACAAGCTCCTTGCCACCCCAGTCGCCAGCGATCTCGAAGACCGTCATCATCGCATCGCGCAGTGATACGTTCGTGGGATCATTCAGCGACTGCATGAAACGCAGCCACGCCGCTTCAGCGATTTCGGCAGTACTCTCTTCAAGTGCCAGACCGTGGGGTACGCCTGAGGCGAGAGGCGCAATTTGTAGCAACCGGATGAACCAGCTATGGAAGGTATCCACCGACAGTCCGTGCGGACTGGCGAGTACATCGGCATACAGTCCGCGCGCACGCTCTGCTTTTTGCTGAGCCTGCGCGCGATTCAGCCCGCGCTGCATGAGTGCAGCGATGAGTTTTTCCTGATCCGTTTCCAGCGCAAGTTCATGTAGCAGGCTGATCAGCCGCTCGCGTATCTCGCCGGCAGCTTTGCGCGTGAAGGTAATCGCCAGCAATTCGGCCGGCTGCGCGCCATCGAGCAAGAGACGCAACATACGTGATACCAACAGCCAGGTCTTGCCACTGCCCGCGCAGGCCTCTACCAGCACCGAACGCGCAGGGTCGCAGGCGACGCTGACGAATTCATCCGAGTCGACCGGACGTTCATCGACAAACAGCTGGTTCGCAGCCCTTGTCACCATGCCCCCTTGCGGCACAAGCCGCGCATCGAGCACCATTCGCAGCTTTTACCGACACCGGATGCCGGCAACGCAGCACCCTGAGCAATGGCCGATAGATTGCTTTTTAACTGCAGCTGTAAAGCATCGCGCCATGGCGCTAGATCGCCGGCCGGCACTAGATCGGGTTGGTCTTCATCGATCGCTACATACGCTGCCTGTGCGGGCTCGGGATCAAGCAGTAGTGCATAAAACGGTAGCTGATGATCTTCATGTCGTTCGATGCGTTTTTTTAGTCCGGTCTTTTTGGTGGTCTTGTAATCGAGCACCATCAACTCGCCATTGGCATCGCGGTCCACGCGGTCGAGCGTGCCATGCAATCGCACTGATCCGCCGTCCCAGTGCAGGGTCTGTTCCTGCCGAGTCTCGCCAAACGCAAACTGCCAGCCCTTCTGCTCGTGCTGATTCGCCCAGTCGACGTAGGCATCTCGCTTTACGAGCCAGCGCGACTGGAAACCGAGCGCGGCCGGATGGCTTGAAAGAATCTCTTCAAACACGGCATCGCTGATCGCCGCCATCAGTGCATGACGCTCATCGAATGCTGGATGCTGCTCGCTCACTGCATCGTGGTATTGCTTCAATATCTTATGTAACCAGTCACCGTAGTCGCGCCGCTCCGGAAGTTCGGCGATATCCTCCGCGGCCGCGAGCGACAGCATGCGAGACGCAAAGAATTGATACGGACAGGCGACCAGACTGTTGTAGCCACTGGCAGAGAGCCTCGCAGGCAGTAGTGATGCGGCCGAAGGTTGAGGCTTGGCCGAGGGCGAAGGCGTAATTCGCTCAGTGCGCATCTGAGGCTGATGGCGCGGTAAGCGCAGGCCACCGGCCATCTCCAGCGTCAGTTCCAGTCTTTGTATCCATGGACTGGGCGCAGCATCTTCGCCATCACGCTTCGCCTGCCAGGACAGTACAACCTCCGAGCAACTCATGAGTAGTGATGCGAATTCGCGCAACTGCTGTCGCTGGCGGTGCTCGCGTGTTTGCAGGCCCAACTCGCTTCGCACGGAATTCGCAAAGAACAGCGCATCGACCGGACGCGAAGGCAGATGCTCGGCGTCGGCCCCGACCACGATCGCTGCATCGAATTCGCGCAGCGTGCTGCCATTCAGTGGCACCATCATCACGCGCA
>CAZXRS010000062.1:7471-10063 GCA_964642635.1 uncultured Bifidobacterium sp.
GCACCATCATCACGCGCAAGTCTTCACGCGGCGCGCTAAACACGGTCTGTTCCATGTGCAAGTCGACCAGTACACGCCATTCAGACAGAGTAAAGCGCTGATCGAGTCGATCACTATCGCGAGCAAGCTTGGCGAGCATGTCACTCACTTGCGCACCGGCCTTGTCATCGGCAAGCGTTTGCGTGCAGCCGAGCGCGTCAAACACTGCTTGCGTACTCGTTACCCACTCGACGACCGTCCTGCTGGCACGATAACGCTGAGCCTCGCGAGCGATTGCCGCGATCAATTCCGAGGCGACAGGCAATGCGTTGAGCGCGCGGTTGATGCCGTCCCACCCCGCTCCCGGCGGGACCCCAACGAGTGCCGCCTGCAATTCGCTGCGCTGCACGGCATCATCGAGTGCGGGATGTTGAAGAAAAGGCGATTTCAAAAAGTCGAGCAGACGCGCAACCTCGCCGCCGGACGCAGTCAATTCTATCCACGCATGAAGCACCGCTGCCGCGCGAGTGGTGGATAGTTTCCAACCGGTCTCGTCAGCCACGACCACTTGTGCGCGCTCGAGCAGTGCCCGCAACCGCCGCGCCACCACACGATCCTGTGGAATCACTGCGATGTGCTGCTTGCCCTGCGCGATCCAGTCCACGATGGTCTGCGCGGCTGCCTGCGCCTCCTGCTCCATACCTGTGGCTTCGTGCAGCGACAGGCCACTCGGTAGCACCGGGGGATCTGTCACATCCGAGGCACCATCGAGCAGCTCAGGCCAACTGCGCGCGAACGCAGCGGGCCATGCGGCAGCTGACCAGTCGATCCGCAGCCATTCAACGGCATACTTTCTTGACCAGGCCTCTAGGAAGGCGGCCTCCAGCGCGTCTGGCTCCCAGGGGGAGCACCAGAATAGCGGTGAGGCGGCGCATGCTGCTGCACGCTGCATGGCCGTGTGCCGCGCGACCCCGGGGTCGCGTGCGTCGCGCTCAACCTGCCATAGCTTCCACACCAGCTGCGCTTCATCTGACAGCAGCGCTGCCGCGCGCGGCGAGAGCTGCTTCAGCGCCGCCTGCCAGCGATCCTCGACCGACTCAGGTTGCGCGAGCGCAGACGGCAACAAGGCAGAAGTCAGCTCATCCGCAATGGCGATCAGGGTCTGCGCCAGCGGCATCAGGTCGGTATTGCGGCGCGCAGCGAACAACTTCTTTAACCAGGGAGTCTCGCGCAGTGACGCATACAGAGCCATCAGCCGCTCGGTCGACGAAGCCGGCGCTTCGGCAGCGACGTCGGGCGGCTGCTGGTCCAGCCAGGAGTCCAGCGTTCGAATCTGCGGCGGTATGAAACTGCCGCCGAGCTCAGCGGCCAGCGCATTGCGCAACAGTGCGATATGGGTAAATGTCGGTACCAGCACCAAGCACGAGGCCAGCCCGGAATCTCCCGTGCGCCGGATTAACAGGCGCGCCGCTTGCGGCCAGAAGGCTGGGCCGGGCGGGAGGGCGTGGACGGTCTGGGGCATGCGGGTGTGCAGGGCAGGCGCGGGGATGATCGACAGGCATTGTATGCGACTCCTCAAGCCCGACCACGCTCCGGCGCACTTTCCTGAAAAATCGGTTATGATTTGTTCAGTGCTTCCACCGCGCCTCCTCCTGCAGCAAATCCCAAACGATTAAAAGCGCCGCATTTCGATGTGCGCAGCAGGCGAAGCGCAAGCCGTTCGGCGACGCCAGAAGCCACTCCTCTAGCTAAGGACAACATGAGCGACAACATCAAACACATTTCCGATAGTTCCTTCGACACCGACGTGCTGAAGTCCGACAAACCGGTGCTGGTCGATTTCTGGGCCGAGTGGTGCGGCCCTTGCAAGATGATTGCGCCCATCCTCGAGGAAGTCGCGAAGGAATACGATGGCAAGATCCAGATCGCAAAGATGGATGTTGATGCCAACCAAGCCGTGCCGGCGAAGTTCGGCATCCGTGGCATCCCAACGCTGATCCTGTTTAAGAATGGCGTCCCGGCAGCGCAAAAGGTTGGCGCGCTGGCCAAGGGTCAACTGACCTCCTTCATTGACAGCAATATCTGATAACGTTTATGCCGACAGCGCGCCCGCGCTGTCGGCCCTTTCTCCCTCAGTCAACGCAGTCCCCCTCCCCCACCTTTTTGCCCGTGATTGAAACGGGATCTGACCATGCATCTTTCTGAACTCAAGGCACTCCATGTGTCCGCCCTGCTTGAGATGGCCATTAGCTTGGACATCGACAATGCTGCCCGCCTGCGCAAGCAGGAGCTGATGTTCGCGATCCTGAAAAAACGCGCGAAATCCGGAGAACAAATCTTCGGCGATGGTGTGCTCGAGGTATTGCCCGATGGTTTCGGCTTCCTGCGCTCGCCGGATGCGAGCTACATGGCATCGACGGACGACATCTACATCTCGCCGTCACAGATTCGCCGCTTCAATCTGCACACGGGTGACTCGATTGAAGGCGAAGTGCGTACCCCGAAAGATGGCGAGCGCTACTTTGCGCTGGTCAAGGTAGACAAGGTCAACGGTGAGCCTCCAGAGGCGTCGAAGCACAAAATTCTGTTTGAGAACCTGACGCCGCTGCATCC
>CAZXRS010000063.1:0-9986 GCA_964642635.1 uncultured Bifidobacterium sp.
CCGCGAAGTCGAACCTCAAGCGCGTGTGGCTCGAGCTTGGTGGCAAGTCGCCGATTCCAGCATTTCTGATTATGGGGCGTGAATAACGCAGCTGCTTAGCCGCACAGGTCTGATCTAAGCCCGCCTTCAGGCGGGCTTATTTTTTGGCGCCGCCCGCGGCCTTCTTCTTGTCTTCAGGGGGTTTGGGTGGCGGTGGCGGGGTGCCGTAGAGCAGGATAGCGACTTCAGGATTCGTCTCGGCGAAAGACTCCAGCAGCCCGTCGACCATCGCCGCCAATGCAGCAGAGTCAGCCGAGCCCAGCCACTGGGAGCGGTTGTTGCGAATCACGATTAATTGTTCGACCGAGCAGTTCGGTGCTTTCTTTTTCAGCCAGGCAGTAGCCTTGCTTCGCCGTGTCTGCTCGTCGGTGTTATCCATGCCAATAGCGCGAAATTCAGCGACTGCGCAGGCGGGCGGAGTGATCGGTCCTTCGCGCTTGGGCGGCGGGGGTGGCGGTTCGTCTTTTTTTCCCTTGGCAGTTTTTTTGGGCGGCTCCGCAGTCGCGGGTTCTGCCTTGGGTGGCGAGGCCGGTGGTGCGGCCGTTGGTTGAGTGGGCTGCTGCGCAGGCGCTGCAGTGGGTGCGGCTGCCGCTGCTGGCGGTGCCGCTGGTGCGGCCTTCCCAGCAGCTGCCGGGGCGGCATTCGGCGATGGCCGCGCGGCAGGGATAGCTGTCGGAGTCTCGCCCGCCTTGTCGTCAGCCTTGGTCGCCGGCGCATTTTGCGCAGCCGCGCTCGAGAGCCACAACGAAATCAGCAGGAAAGTCAGACGCGGCATCATGGTGTTCAGTGGGCTCAGCCCTGTCCGCCCTGATACTGAATGGTGATGCTGATGCGACGGTTGCGCGGATCAGCAGGATTGTTCGGGATGTAAGGCGCGGTATCGGCAACGCCCTCGATCTTCGAGAAGCGACTCGATGGAATGCCCGCAGCTTCCATGATCCGGCGCGTGCTCTCCGCGCGGTCACCCGATAGCGACCAGTTGCTGCGCACACCATCGTCAAACGCCAGACTATCGGTGTGCCCACGAACGGCAATTTTGTTCGGCATACCCGCCACCGATTTCGCGACTTCGCGAATCAGCGTTTCTGCCTTGCCTTGCATTCTGGCAGTCCCCAGACCGAACATCGAGAAGTCTGCTTTGTCGATAACTTCAACCCGCAGGCCATCCTTCTCACGAATGAACTTCACCTGATCCTTGATCTTGTCGAGCTGAGGGTTTTGCTGCAGCGCCTCTTTCACTTCCTTCTCGAGCTTGTCGAAATTTTTCTTGTCGGCTTCGGCTGCGATTTTCTGTCGCTCCTGCTCCGACAGCTCGCTGGAGTTCATGTCGTTCTTTTCGTCCTTGGACTCGCCGCTGTCGCTCTTCTTGCCAGCTTCCGAACGCGGGGTCTCGCGTTCGAAGAGGCTGGTCTGCTGACCGGCGTAGGGCATACCATCAGGATCAAGAATGGACTGGCCGCCCATGATGCCGCCAGTACCCGCGGAACGGCTCATGCTCACCTGGCTATGTGAGGCCGGCTTGAAGTAATCCGCGATGCTCTTGCGCTGGTCTTCGGTGGTTGCCCCAAGCAGCCACATCAGCAGGAAGAACGCCATCATCGCCGTCATCATGTCGGCGAGCGCAATTTTCCATGCGCCACCGTGCGCGCCGGCATGACCGGCTTCGATCATCTTCTTTTTGACGACCGGCTCTAAGGGGACGGCGGGGGCTTCGGCCCCGCCCTCGGGCGGCTTTTTATCGGCTTCTTCAGCCATGTCAGGTTCCTGCAGTGATATCGATGAGAATCGGCGCGAACAGCTGAAAATCAAGCCTGTTGCTGTGCTCTTTATGCAAGATAATACCGGATATATTGCCCAACAGAATGATTTTCAGAACCTTGCGACGCACGCCACTATTTTCGTTGTTCGCTTTACCCGCCCTGGCCCTGATCGCCGGCTTGACGCTGCTGCTGCCCGCGACGAGTTTTGCGCGGGTAGGCGATGCGAATCCCGAGGCAGCGACGGGTTCGCAGCAGAAAACGCTGGCGCATGCACGCCGATGGATGGTCGCCTCGGCGAACCCGCTGGCCACGGAAGCAGGACGGCAGGTGCTGCGAGACGGTGGGTCGGCCATAGATGCAGCGATTGCGATGCAAATGGTGCTGGCACTGGTCGAGCCGCAGTCGTCGGGCTTAGGTGGCGGCGCCTTTATCGTCAGCTGGGATGCGCGGCGACGTTCATTGACCACCTATGACGGCCGCGAGACTGCGCCGGCCGCGGCGAGCCCGGCACTTTTCATGGCGGATGGTAAGCCGCTGTCATTTACCGATGCGGTGAACAGCGGGCTGTCGGTCGGCGTGCCCGGCGTGTTGCGGGCGCTCGAACTTGCACATCGTCGTCACGGCCGACTAGATTGGCCACGCTTGTTGGCGCCAGCGATTGATCTGGCCGAGCGCGGGTTTCCGGTATCTGCGCGGCTGCATGCGCAGATCGACGGTAACCGGCAATTGTTCGCGCAGGAGGCTGCGCGCGCCTATTTTTACCCCGAGGGGCAAGCGGCACCGGTCGGTTATCTGCTGAAAAACCCCGAGCTCGCGCAGGTGCTGCGCCGGATTGCCCTCGTGGGCATTAGCGCATTTTATGAGGGCGAGGTCGCCGAGGACATCGTTCAGGCAGTGCGAACCCATTCACGGCCCGGATACTTGACCGTCGACGACCTGAAACACTATCGGGGCAAGGTTCGGTCGCCTGCCTGCAGCGATTACCGCATCTACCGTATCTGCGGCATGGGTCCGCCGTCATCCGGCGGTATTGCTGTGATGCAGATGCTGGGCATGTTGCGGCAGCATGATCTGGCCCACATGCTGCCCGGCTCACCGCAGGCCGTGCATTATTTTTCCGAGGCAGGGCGACTCGCTTTCGCGGATCGCGATCGCTATGTGGCTGACCCCGATTTTGTGAACGTACCGGTCAAGGCTTTGCTCGATCCGCGTTATCTGCAGTGGCGCGGTGCCCAGATCGATGGTCGTCAATCGATGGGAGTGGCCTTGCCCGGTGACCCGCTGCGCTTTCTACAGCGGCGCGGTCGCGGCGAAGCGGGCGATCTTCCATCAACCACGCATCTGGTGGCCGTGGATCGAGATGGTAATGCGGTTAGCATGACCAGCACGATCGAGTCCGAATTTGGCAGCAAGATTTTCGTGCGTGGCTTCTTGCTGAATAATCAGCTGACCGACTTTGCACTGAACCCCGAGGATGCCGAGGGTAAGCCGGTGGCTAACCGTGTCGAGGCAGGCAAGCGACCGCGCAGCTCGATGGCGCCCTTGATCGTGATGCGGGATGGTCGACCGTTGCTGCTGATCGGCTCGCCCGGTGGAAGTTCGATCATCAACTATGTAGCGAAGTCCCTCATCGGTGTGCTCGACTGGCGCCTGGACGTGCAGCAGGCGATTGCCTTGCCCAACATGGGCAGCCGTAATCGCGAAACCGAGCTCGAGAAGGGAACGGTGCTCGAATTGCTACAACAGGACTTGCGGCAGCGCGGTCATCGCGTCACCATCATGCCTCATCCTAGCGGTGTGCAGGCGATCATGATCACGCGTGATGGCTTGCATGGCGGCGCTGATCCGCGTCGCGAGGGCGTCGCTGCAGGCGACTGAACGCACACTCTTTCATGAAGGGGCAACGATGACGGTGATGCGCAAGTGCTCGGTGGCCATGCTGCTGCTGTGCGCGATCGGTCTTGTGCAGGCAGATACCCTGCAAAAGATTGCTGCCAGCGGCCGCGTCACGCTGGCGTATCGTGAGTCATCGGTGCCTTTCAGTTATCTCGAGGGGCCGCATCAACCTACGGGCTTCGGCATCGATATCTACGCGCAGATGATCGAAGCCATCAAGCGCGCGACGGGCCGCAATGACCTGCAGGTAGTGTGGCAGGCCGTTACCTCGCAGAACAGAATCCCACTGGTGGCGAACGGCACCGTTGATCTCGAATGCGGCTCAACCAGTAACACGGCCGCGCGTGCAAAGAGTGTCGCGTTTGCGGTGAATTATTTTTATACCGGTCCTCGCTTGCTGGTGAAAAAAGGCTCCGGCGTGCGCGACTTTGATGATCTGGCTGCAAAAACAGTCGCGATCACCACTGGCACGACCACTTTTAAGATGATGCGCAAGCTCGATCTCGATCGTGCGATGGGATTGAATCTGTTGGCGGGTAAAGATCATGTGGATTCTTTCTTACTCGTTGATGCGGGGCGTGCGGTTGCGTTCGCCATGGATGAGATTCTGCTGGTCGGTCAGATACTGAATGCCAAGCATCCAGAGCAATGGGAAGTGGTGGGCACACCGCCTCAGGTCGAGCCTTATGCCTGCATGCTGCGAAAGGACGATCCGGCCTTCAAGCAACTCGTTGATGGAGTGATCATTGATCTCATGCAGTCGGGCCAGTTCGAACGCCTATACGCGAAATGGTTCATGTCGCCGATACCACCGCGCGGGCGCAGTTTGAATTTGCCCATGAGCCCCGAACTGCGTGCAAACTTGCGCGCACATTCCGACCGACCGGCCAGCTAAGCGCATGAGCCTCGACTGGGATCTCTTCTGTCGTAGTACCACTGGCGCCGAGCGACTTGCCACGTGCTTCGGCAATGGCGGTGAACTGACTTACCTGCAGTGGCTGATCTCGGCATGGGGCTGGACCGCGACCGTTGCGGTGCTTGGTTTTGCGGTGGCGCTGATCATGGGCGTTATCGTCGGCACGCTGCGCACGCTTAGCGGGCGGCCGGTGTTGAGCGCACTAGCAGCGGCGTGGGTAGAGATCTTTCGCAATGTACCGCTGCTGGTGCAGGTCTTTCTCTGGTATCACGTCGTTCCGTTATTCTGGCCTGCGCTGAAGTCAGTGCCATCGTGGTTGTTGGTCTCGCTGGCGCTCGGTCTGTTTACCTCGGCGCGTATTGCCGAGCAGGTCAGGGCAGGGATACAGAGCCTGCCGCAGGGGCAGCGCGCTGCGGCACTGGCGCTGGGCATGAGCGAAGCGCAGGCTTATCGTCTGGTGATTCTGCCCGTTGCAGGGCGACTGATGATTCCGGCGCTGACCTCGGAGGCGATGAGTATCGTTAAGAACTCGTCAGTAGCTTTTGCCGTAGGGGTCGCGGAACTGACGCAGTTCGCGATGCAGGCGCAGGAAGAGACTGCGCGCGGTATCGAGATTTATCTGGTTGTCACGTTGCTATATGCGTTGACTGCATTTGCAGTCAACCGCGTGCTGGCGTGGGTCGAGGCGCACGTGTACGTACCCGGTATCGGTACGGTCAAGCGGCAGGAGGTCTAAATATGGAACTCGACCTCGGATTTTTTAGCTGGGACCTGATGCGCCGCTATGTGCTTGGCGGCTTATGGTTCAGCCTTCAGCTGACTGTCATTGCAACAGTGGGTGGCATGCTGTTCGGCAGTGTACTGGCACTGATGCGTATCTCCGGTAAGCCTTTGCTAGCGTGGCCCGCAACGATGTACGTAAACACGATGCGCTCGGTGCCGTTGGTGATGGTGATCTTGTGGTTCTTTCTGCTGATGCCATTCGCGCTGGGCCGTCCGATAGGTGCGGAGTTATCAGCCACAGTAACCTTCGTCGCCTTCGAGGCTGCATTCTTCTGCGAGATCGTGCGCGCTGGCATACAGGCGATACCGCGCGGACAGCTGCAGGCCGGACTGGCGCTCGGCATGAGTACTGCACAGAACATGCGACTGGTGATCCTGCCGCAGGCACTACGACAGATGCTGCCGGTGCTGGTCACGCAGGTGATCGTGCTGTTTCAGGATACGTCGCTGGTGTATGCGATCGGCGCGTATGACTTGCTCAAGGGCTTCGATGTCGCCGGAAAAATTCTGGGTCGCCCGATCGAGGCCTATCTTGGTGCGGCGGTGGTGTACTTTGTGATCTGTTTCGCGCTGTCGAGGCTGGCCTCGCAGCTGCATACCCGGAGACTCGCATGATATCGATGAGGCACCTGTCGAAACACTACGGCAGCTTTGCTGTACTGAGCGATTGCTCGATGCAAGTGAAGCAGGGCGAGGTGGTCGTGGTCTGCGGACCGTCAGGCTCCGGCAAATCAACGCTGATCAAGACCATCAACGCACTTGAGCCGTTTCAGCAGGGCGAACTCGTTGTTGATGGCATCGCGCTGCATGATCCTGCGATCCATCTACCTGCACTGCGCGCTCGGGTCGGTATGGTGTTCCAGCATTTTGAATTATTCCCACATCTGTCGGTGATGGACAATCTCACGCTCGCGCAGCGTAAGGTATTAGGCCGCACCGATACAGACGCGGTCACGCGTGCTTCTAGGCTGCTGGAGCGTGTCGGTCTTGCTTCGCATCGCGATAAGTTTCCTGCGCAGCTCTCCGGAGGTCAGCAGCAGCGTGTGGCGATTGCGCGCGCGCTGGCGATGGATCCGGTGGTGATGCTGTTTGATGAACCCACCTCAGCCCTCGATCCCGAAATGGTGGGCGAGGTGTTGGACGTGATGGTGCAACTAGCGAACGATGGCATGACCATGATGTGCGTGACGCACGAGATGGGTTTCGCTAAACGCGTCGCTGATCGTGTCGTGTTTATGGATCAGGGACGCATTCTTGAAGACTGCAGCAGCGAGGAGTTTTTTGGGAATGTGGCGGCCAGGGTGCCTAGGGCACAGGAGTTTTTAGCGAAGGTGCTGGCGCATTGATCGACTGCGTATTCAAAACGATGGGTCCCAGCTTGCGCTGGGACGACGCATAAGAGGCCGCTGCCCTTAGAATCGTCATCCCAGCCACCGCCCCAGCGAAAGCTGGGGGAAGCTGGTATCCACGTTTAATCAATCATCAAATCTCGATCTTCGTCCCCAACTCCACCACACGGTTTGGTGGAATCTTGAAGAAGTCTGAAGGCTTGGCCGCGTTCTGCATCATCCAGGCGAACAGCCGTTCCCGCCAGATCGCCATACCCGGCAAGTTGCTCGGTACTACGGTATCGCGCGCGAGGAAGAACGACGTATCCGACAAGTCCAGCTTCAGCCCGTGCTGTTGTTCCAAGAGTGCGAGCACATGATTAATGTCTGGCGTCTCCTTGAAGCCGTGGACTGCGCGCACCACGAAGCAATTCCCACCCAACTCGACGATGTTAATTTTTTCCTCATCGCGCACATACGGCACATCCCAGATCGACAGCTTCAGGAACAGCACGCGTTCATGCAGCACGCGGTTATGCTTCAGGTTGTGCAGTAACGCCACCGGAACGAAGTCAATATGCGCCGTCAGGAATACGGCAGTACCCTCGACACGGTGCGGCGGATGCGCCAGCAGCGCCTCGACGAATTCAGGAAGGCGGATGGAATCGCTGAACACACGATCTCGCAGAAGCTTGCGACCCTTGTACCACGTGGTCAGCATCAGAAAACAACCGGCACCGAGCAGCATCGGATACCAGCCACCATCTTTCACCTTGATGAGGTTCGCGGTCCAGAACGAGAAATCGAGTAGGAAGAAGGTCAGCACCAGCAATACCACGAGTGCCGGCTTGATCTTCCACTCGTTGTACATCACCACGGCCAGCAGCGAAGTCGTGATCAGCATGGTCGTCGTCACCGAGATGCCGTAGGCCGCGGCCAGATTGCCTGATTCCTTGAATTGCGTGACCGTGAAAATCACTAGTACCAGAAGCACCCAGTTCACCATCGGCATGTAAATTTGCCCGCGCTCAGTGTCCGATGTGTGCAGTATCTGCATACGCGGCAGGAACCCCAGCAGGATGCCCTGATTCGCCAGCGAGAAAGCACCGGAGATCACGGCTTGCGACGCAATCACTGTCGCTACCGTGGCCAGCCCGATCATGGGCCACAGCGACCACTCAGGAAGCATCAGAAAGAAGGGGTTGGTCGCAGCTTCCGGGTGAGTCAGCATGAGCGCGCCCTGGCCAAAATAGTTGATCAGCAATGAAGGCAACGCGACCAACAGCCAGGCCAGGCGCACCGGGCGACGACCGAAGTGGCCCATGTCGAGATACAGTGCCTCGACGCCGGTGACCACCAGCACCACCGAGCCCATCACGATATAGGCTTGCAAGGTATGTTCAGAGACGAAGTCGACCGCGTGCATCGGATTGACGGCCGTGAGGATGATCGGGTTGTGAATCACACTGATCACGCCGAAGACAGCGAGCGATGCAAACCAGATCACCATGATGGGTCCGAACAGGCGACCTACCGCTGCGGTGCCATAGCGCTGAATCGCGAATAGCGCGATGATGATGATTAGCGTGATCGGTATCACAAAGCGTTTCATGCCAGGATTGATCACTTCAAGGCCTTCGACTGCAGACAGCACGGAAATCGCCGGCGTGATCACCGATTCGCCAAGCAGCATGCAGGCACCCAGTGCTCCCAACATCAGCAGTACCCGATAGTGTTGCTTCTCGCTGCGCGTCGAGCGCAGCGCCAGTGCCATCAGCGACAGCACGCCGCCTTCGCCGTTGTTGTCTGCGCGAAGCACGAACACCACATACTTCACGGTCACCACCAATAACAGTGCCCAGAAGATCATCGACAGTATGCCGAGCACCGCACCTTGCGAGTAGGGAATACCGTGCTCCGGGCTAAAACATTCCTTCAGGGAGTACAGCGGGCTGGTACCGATGTCGCCAAAGACGATGCCGATAGCGGCCAGCACGAGTGCCGACGTCGACGCATGCGCATGTCCTCCGTAGTCGGTCACTGAGACCGGACGCATCACAGAGGATTGTGAAAATTCAGGATTACTGATCGACACGGTGTCTTTCCTTAGGGTTGTTTAGTCTCGCATGGCAGCTTGCTCTGCTGGCGATCGAAACGCAGCAACTGATAGTGCGGATTGGTGGCTACCCTCTGCGCCACAGAAAGTGGCGGAGGTAACTGGTTTGTTGAAGCAATGATCCAGGTCACCGGGTGCGCGCACAACACGTCGGGCAAATGTGCCGTGTCTATTAAAACTTTGGCGGCAGCGTCCGGATCGAAGCGAGCGGCATCGGCCAGTTCACGCGGCCAGCTGTCGTTGGAGGCAATCGCAGGATCATCCCAGTTCATGATGACTGGGATGGGGTCGTTCAGGCGCGCGTAGACTGGCATATCGAAACGGTAGGCGCCGTACGACACCAGCGGCTCACCCGGTGCCGCTTGCGACAGAAAGGCCTGGGCCAAGGGCTGCGATGAGTAATCGTCCTTGCGACCGAAAACAACAATCGCAGCGATCAGCAGCACGCCAGTCAGCGTACCGGTGATGGCAAGGGTCCGCTTTGCGCGATCGGCACGCCAGCTACTGATGAGCTCGGCAATCAATATCGCGACCGCAGGCGCGGCAGGCAGCACGTAACCGACCAGTTTCGACGCGGGCAGCGAGAAGAATCCGATAACGACAATGATCCACAGCCATACCAGCTGTCGCAATGCGGTTCTTGTTTCGTCAGCAGCCGTTAAACGGAAGCGCCCGATCAACAGGATGGACCAGGGCAGACTGAGCAGTAGTAGCACCGCCGGATAGAACCATATCGGCTGCACGTTGTTGAAGCCGGTTTCTGAAAAACGTTCGAAATGTTGGTGGATGAAGAAGTAGTCGAAGAACTGCGGAAACTTCTGCTGCATCAGCACGAACCAGGGTGCGGCGATCGCAGTAAACAGAAGCGGACCCGGCAGCCAGAGCAGGCGAGGCAACCACTGCCAACGTCGACGTAGCAGCATCCAGAAAAAAATCACGCCCGATGGCAGTACGATGCCGATCAGTCCCTTACTCAGCAGGCCCAGTCCTATACAAGCCCAGGCCAGTAATATGGCCGACTTCCAAGGTTTGCCGTGGTCGAAGCAGAGAAGTGCATCGGCACCGAAGGCGATAGCTGCGGCAATGAATCCCGCTACCAGCATGTCATGGTTGGCATACTGCGCGCCACCGTACACGATGGGCATCGT
>CAZXRS010000064.1:0-9922 GCA_964642635.1 uncultured Bifidobacterium sp.
ATCTCGGTCGGCGCCATCAGCGCAGCCTGGTAGCCGCTGTCGATGGCCTGCGCAGCCGCGAGCGCTGCGACGACAGTCTTACCACTGCCGACATCGCCTTGCAGCAGTCGCTGCATCGGATAAGCAGCCTTCAGGTCGGAACGTATTTCGTCGAGCACGCGCTGCTGTGCACCAGTGAGCGAAAACGGCAGCGTTTGCAGGAATGCCTGCGTCAATGCGCCGACCTTGCCGAGTACCGGCGCCCCTTGCTGCCGGCGTGCCGCTTGCGCGCGCTTCATCGATAGCTGCTGCGCGAGTAGCTCATCAAATTTCATTCGTATCCATGCCGGATGTGAGCGCTCGACCAAGGCGTGTTCGTCGACATCCGACGGCGGATGATGCAGCAGACGGACGGCGGGCTCAAAGGGCATGAGTTTCAGCGGCCCGCGACACTCTTCAGGCAGGGTATCGCTCCAGTCGATACGCGTCATCGCGTTTGTGATGGCCTTTCGCAGCAGTGCCTGCGATAAGCCTTCGCCGGCCGGATAGACGGGCGTCAGTGCATCGGGCAAGGGGGTATCTTGTTCGACGGTCTTGACGGTGGGATGCACCATCTCGTCGCCGAAAAAGCCGTGACGCATCTCGCCGCGTACCCGCAAGCGCTTGCCTACGGCCATCTGCGTGGCCTGGCTACCGTAGAAATTCAGAAAGCGAAGCGTCAGGTGACCGGTATCGTCCGCGATCTTCACCACCAGCTGCCGGCGCGGACGGTACTGCACATCACAGTCGATCACCACGCCCTCGACCTGCACGGTCAGTCCATGCCGTAGGCCGGCGTCATGAATCGTGAACAGCTGCGTCTCGTCCTCGTAGCGCATCGGCAGGTGGAGTACCAGCGCCATATCGGTCGATAGCCCGAGCCGCGCGAGCTTGTCGGCAGTACGCAGGCTTTTCGGTGCGGAGGGCTTTTTCTTCGGGGCTGGCATGGCTACGGGGTTGGCGCGAGCAGCGTAGAATACCGGCTTTTCTCATGGGTGCGTCGCATTGCTACGGCCCATGGATCCCAGCTTGCGCTGGGATGACAGTGTTAAGACCCTGCGCGCTATAAACGTCATCCCAGCACAAGCTGGGATCCACAGCCGTTCAAGTTGCTCTAAATGTACTCCCTCTCCGACTTCGATTTCGATCTGCCGTCTGAACTGATCGCACAGGCGCCGCTAGCGCATCGCAGCGCGTCACGCCTGTTGCAGGTGAAGCGCGACGTGTTGGTTGATCGCGTGTTCAACGAGGTGCTCGATCTCCTGCAATCCGGCGATGTACTGGTATTCAACGACACTCGCGTGCTGAATGCGCGCTTTTTCGGATCAAAGGAAACTGGCGGCAAGGTAGAGGTGCTGGTGGAGCGGGTGCTGGACGCGAACACCGTACTGGCGCAGGTTCGCGCGTCGAAGTCGCCACCGAGCGGCACGTCGCTGCGTCTGGCCGATGCTTTCGATGTGACCGTCGGCGAACGTGCGGGTGAATTCTTCACACTGCATTTTCCGTCGAACGCGATTGACCTGATCGATCGTTACGGCCGTCTGCCGCTGCCCCCCTATATCGACCATGCTGCAGATGAATTCGACGCGCAACGCTACCAGACGGTGTACGCGAAGCACCCGGGGGCAGTTGCGGCGCCGACCGCCGGACTGCATTTCGATGAGGCTTTACTGCAGAAACTGAAAGACAAGGGGGTGAAGCTCGCGTGGCTGACCTTGCATGTGGGTGCCGGTACCTTCCAGCCTGTGCGCACTGAAAATATCGCTGAGCACACCATGCATAGTGAGTGGTACAGCATTTCACAAGAGACCGTCGCCCTGATCAACGAGGCGCAGCAAGCGGGAGGCGACGTGATCGCTGTGGGCACCACTAGTTTGCGTGCGCTTGAGTCAGCGTCGGCATCGGGCCAGCTGGTCGCTGGCAGCGACGACACACAAATCTTCATCACACCGGGCTATCGTTTCCAAACGGTGACTCGCCTGATCACGAATTTTCATTTGCCGAAATCTACGCTGATGATGCTGGTATCGGCATTTGCAGGTTACGATCGTATTCGTCAAGCGTATGCGCATGCCATTGAGCAGCGCTACCGTTTCTTCAGCTATGGCGATGCGATGCTGCTCGACAGAGAACAATCGAGATGAAATTTACCCTCATAAAAACCGACGGCCACGCGCGCCGGGGTCGTCTCGACGTCGCGCACGGGACGATCGAAACGCCGATCTTCATGCCGGTCGGTACCTATGGTTCGGTCAAGGCCATGTCACCCGATGAGTTGCGCGAGATCGATGCCCACATCATTCTTGGCAATACCTTCCATCTGTGGCTGCGGCCAGGTCTGGACGTCATCGGAAAATTTGGCGGTTTGCATCGCTTCATCGGCTGGGATCGCCCCATCCTGACTGATTCCGGTGGCTTTCAGGTGTTTTCGCTGGGCGCGATGCGCAAGATCACTGAGGCGGGCGTGCATTTCGCGTCGCCGATCAACGGCGACAAGTTATTCCTGTCGCCTGAGATCTCGATGCAGATTCAGCGCGTGTTGAACTCGGACATCGTGATGCAGTTTGACGAGTGCACACCGTATGAAATTGATGGTCGCGCCGCCACGCGCGAAGAGGCCGGACAATCCATGCGGATGTCGCTGCGTTGGGCGAAGCGATCGCTGGATGAGTTCAATGCCGGCGAGAACCCGAACACGCTGTTCGGCATCGTGCAGGGTGGGATGTATGAAGCATTGCGCGACGAATCGCTGGCCGGTCTTGAGCAGCTGGACTTTCACGGACTCGCCATCGGCGGCCTGTCAGTCGGTGAGCCGAAGGAAGATATGCAGCGGATTCTGGCGCATACCGGACCAAAGCTTCCTGCGCACAAGCCGCATTACCTGATGGGTGTGGGTACGCCGGAAGATCTGGTCGAGGGCGTCGCGCATGGCATCGACATGTTTGATTGCGTGATGCCAACGCGAAATGCGCGTAATGGCTGGCTATTCACTCGCTACGGCGACCTGAAGATACGCAATGCGCGGCATAAGGATGAAGACATGCCCCTCGATGAAAGCTGCGATTGTCATACCTGCAAGCATTTTTCACGCGCCTATCTGCATCACCTGCATCGTGCCGGCGAGATTCTCGGCGCGCGGCTGAATACCCTGCACAATCTGCATTACTACTTGCAGCTGATGCGTGAAATCAGAGCCAGTATTGATGCTGGCAGTTTCGGGTCATTCAGGCAGCAATTTGCGGCAGACCGCGCACGCGGCGTCTGATCCTGTATCCACCGCTCGGGCAGGTGATGCGTCTCCCAATATCAGGCCCTCTGGTATTTGGGCGGCTCCCGAGCCGGACTGCTGAATGGGCGACTGAGAAGTCGCCCCAGTGCTAAAATCACAGGTTAGTAAAAAAACCAACCCGGAGCAATCCATGTTTATTTCGAATGCCTACGCTCAGGCTGCAGCGCCAGCCGGCGCCGGTGGCGGCCTGATGGGCCTGCTGCCTATCATTCTGATGTTTGTGGTGTTGTACTTCCTGATGATTCGTCCGCAGATGAAGCGCCAGAAAGAACAGAAGGCCATGATCGATGCGCTCGGCAAGGGTGACGAAGTCATCAGCGCCGGTGGTCTACTTGGCAAGGTCACCAAAGTAGGCGATGCCTATGTGACTCTTGAAATCGCTGATGGTACGGAAGTGGTGATGCAGAAGGCGGCGATTACCATGTTGCTGCCCAAGGGCACCATCAAGACGCTCTGATCTCGCCCCTTATCTGTAGTCCGGCACGCACTGCCGGACTTTTTTCATTCTAGGCAGACTGCCATGAACCGTTATCCCCTCTGGAAATACTTGCTGATCGTGCTGGTGCTGGCACTTGGTGCCCTGTACACGGTGCCCAACTTCTTTGGCGAATCGCCGGCTGTGCAGGTCAGTAGCGCGAAGGCCACGATCAAGCTTGGCCCTGACGCCGTCAATCACGTGCAAGAAGCGCTGCGTGCTGCCGGGGTTCGCTCCGAAAACGCGTTTTTCGAAGACCTTGGTAATAACGGCACGGTGCGTGTGCGCTTCGCCAACACCGACTTGCAATTCAAGGCCAAGACGGTCATCGAGCAGGCCTTGAATAAGGATCCGACGAATCCCAGCTACTTAGTCGCATTCAACCTGCTGCCGAACACGCCAGCCACGCTGCAGTCGTTGCATGCGCTACCAATGTATCTCGGACTGGATTTGCGCGGTGGCGTTCATTTCCTGATGCAGGTTGATACCAGAGCCGTGATGGCCAAGCGTATTCAGTCCACCCAGCTCTCTGCGCGCGCGCTGCTGGTCGAGAAGAAAATTCGTTTCGCCGGTCTGTCGCGTAACGGTGATGTGGTCGAAGTCCATTTTCGCGATCAGCAGACTCTGGAAGCTGCGCGCGATGTCCTCGCTAGCCAGTTACCTGAGCTCGCGCTGAGCGAGGCCCAAGATGCAGAGGGCCTGATTCTGCAGGCGAAGTTAAACCCGGCAGGAGTCAAGCGCACGCTGGAAGAAGCGGTGCAGCAGAACATTTCTACACTGTCGAAGCGCGTGAATGAACTCGGTGTGGCAGAGCCAGTGATTCAGCGTCAGGGTGCGGACCGTATCGTTGTGCAGTTGCCGGGTGTGCAGGATGTGTCGCGAGCGAAGGACATCATCGGTCGCACCGCGACACTCGAAGTGCGAATGGTTGATGAGTCAGTTCGTCGTGGTACCGAGGAAAGCTCGCCGGTGCCTTCAAATTCCGAGCTATTCAAGGTCGGTAAAGGCACGCCGGTGGTGCTATATAAGGATCCGGTTATCACTGGCGATTACATCTCGAACGCGGGCGCAGCATTCGACCAGAACCAGCAGCCGTCGGTCAGTATCGATCTGAATGGGGATGGCGGCCGCAAGATGCGCGAGGCCACCCGCGATAAGGTCGGCAAACTGATGGCCATCGTGCTTTTCGAAAAGGGCAAGGGTGAGGTACTAACGGTAGCGACCATCCGTGACGAACTGGGCTCGCGTTTCCAGATTACCGGCATGGAGTCGCCGACCGCTGCGTCAGATCTCGCACTGTTACTGCGCGCTGGTTCACTCGCTGCACCTATGGAAATTATTGAGGAGCGCACCATTGGTCCTCAGCTCGGCGCGGAGAATATCGCCAAGGGCTTCAACTCGACCCTGTATGGTTTTGCAGCGATCGCGGTATTCATGATCATCTATTACCTGATGTTTGGCGCGTTCTCGATGTTTGCGCTGGCTGTTAACGTGATGCTGCTGATTGCCCTTCTGTCGATGTTGCAGGCGACGTTGACGCTACCGGGCATTGCGGCGATTGCGCTGACCCTTGGTATGGCGATTGATGCGAACGTTCTGATCAATGAGCGTATTCGTGAAGAACTTCGCAACGGCAATACGCCGCAGGCGGCCATCGCTGCCGGTTTTGAGCGCGCATGGGCGACGATTCTCGACTCGAACGTGACGACGCTCATCGCTGGCCTCGCGTTGCTGATTTTTGGCTCGGGGCCGATCCGCGGTTTCGCTGTCGTGCATTGCCTAGGCATCTTGACTTCAATGTTCTCAGCGGTCGTCGTGGCGCGTGCGCTGGCGAATCTCTGGTACGGCCGCAGAAAGAAACTGACCAGCGTGTCCATCGGACAGGTCTGGAAGCCGAACGCGTAACGCGCGGCTGAACTAGGAGAACCTCATGGAATTTTTCCGGATTAAAAAAGACATCCCGTTCATGCGCCATGCGCTGTTGTTCAATGCGATCTCCGCGTTGTCCTTCGTCGCTGCCGTGTTCTTCCTGGTCGCGAATGGCTTACACCTGTCGATCGAATTCACCGGTGGCACGGTGATGGAAGTTGCCTATACCAAACCGGCAGATCTTGAAGGTATTCGTAAGGTCGTTGGTGGACTCGGTTTTGCCGATAGTCAGGTACAAAGCTTTGGTACTGCGCAGGACGTGTTGATTCGCCTGCCTGTGCAGAAGGGTGCAAACTCGGCACAAGTCAGCACGCAGGTGATTGATGCGCTGAAGTCGGTTGATGCCACGGTTGCACTCAGGCGCGTGGAATTCGTTGGCCCGCAAGTCGGCGAAGAACTCGCGCATGACGGTCTGACTGCGCTTGCCTTCGTTGTGGTGGGCATCATGATCTATCTTGCGTTTCGCTTCGAATGGAAATTCGCGGTCGCAGCTATCGTCGCTAACCTGCATGATGTGGTGATCATTCTTGGATTCTTTGCCTTCTTCCAGTGGGAATTCTCGCTGACCGTGCTGGCCGCTGTGCTCGCGGTTTTGGGTTATTCAGTGAATGAATCAGTGGTGGTGTTTGACCGTGTTCGTGAATCCTTCCGCGATCGACGCTACGGCAAGCTGAACACGCCGGAAGTGCTCAACCACGCAATCACGAGCACGATTTCGCGCACGGTGATCACGCACGGCTGCACTCAGCTGATGGTGCTGTCCATGCTGGTATTCGGCGGGCCGACGCTACATTACTTTGCTGTGGCGTTGACGATCGGTATTCTGTTCGGCATTTATTCGTCGGTATTCGTCGCTGCGGCGGTCGCCATGTGGCTGGGTGTTAAGCGTGAAGATTTGCTCAAGCCAGTGAAGCCGAAAGATGAAACGGATGGTGCGGTAGTCTGATCTGGCGCATCAAAAAAACAAAAGCCGGCATTGCCGGCTTTTTTTCAATGCGCAGGAATATCAAATATCTCTGGCCAGTTTTTCCGCCAATCCCACATAAGAGCCAGGCGTCATCGCCAACAGCCTGTCCTTGGCATCCTGCGGAATCGAGAGCCCATTGATGAACTCACGCAGTGCATCTTTCGAGATGCCCTTGCCGCGTGTCAGTTCTTTTAGCTGTTCGTACGGATTCTCGATGCCATATCGACGCATGACGGTCTGCACCGGCTCGGCCAGTACTTCCCAGTTATGGTCGAGATCATCCGCCATGCGACCCGGATTGACTTCGAGCTTGTTCAGTCCTCGCAGGCAGCTGTCGTAGGCGAGTAGCGTGTAGCCAAAGCCGACACCGATATTACGAAGTACCGTCGAATCAGTCAGATCGCGCTGCCAGCGCGATACGGGCAGTTTCTCGGCCATGTGTTTAAGTACCGCGTTGGCCATGCCAAGGTTGCCCTCAGAATTTTCGAAGTCAATCGGATTGACCTTGTGTGGCATCGTTGATGAACCGATTTCGCCAGCCTTGGTCTTTTGCTTGAAAAAGCCTAGCGAGATATAGCCCCAGACGTCACGGTTCAGATCCAGCAGAATGGTGTTCGCCCGCGCGATCGCATCGAACAACTCGGCGATATAGTCATGCGGCTCGATCTGTATCGTATAAGGATTGAAGGTCAGCCCCAATCGTTGTTCAACGACCTTGCGCGAGAACGCGGGCCAGTCGACATCAGGATAGGCGGACAGGTGAGCGTTGTAATTGCCGACAGCACCGTTCATCTTGCCTAGTATTTGCACGGCAGCGATACGATCCATCGCACGCTGCAGGCGCGCAACCACGTTTGCTATTTCTTTGCCCAGGGTGGTCGGGCTGGCCGGCTGGCCGTGCGTGCGAGACATCATAGGCACGTTGGCGTTGGCATGGGCGATGTCGGTCAACTTGGTAATTACGTTGCCTAGCGCCGGCAACAGCACGGTATCACGTGCCGCTTTCAGCATCATGCCGTGCGAGGTGTTATTGATGTCTTCGGATGTGCACGCGAAATGGATGAATTCGGAAGCGGTCACCAGTTCCGGTAGGTCTTGTACCTTTTCCTTCAGCCAGTATTCCACCGCTTTTACGTCGTGATTCGTGACAGCTTCAATAGCTTTGATGCGTGCCGCATCGTCATCACTAAAATCCGCAGCGATTTTTTCAAGGACTGCCTTTGCGCCGGTTGAAAACGGCTTCAGCTCAGAAAATCCAGCTTCCGACAGCGCGAGCAGCCATGCGATTTCTACTTTCACGCGATGGTGCATGAATCCAGCTTCAGACAGTAACGGACGTAGCGCGTCGGTTTTGGTGGCATAACGGCCGTCAAGCGGCGAAAGGGCGGACAGGGAAGAAATGCTCATGGAAAGGAGGGGATGCGGCGATGCCGGATTGACTCGAATAGGGTTCGATTTTACCACCCCGCTTGCGGGTGAAACTTTTGCCAATGATATAATCCCGCTCCCTCAAATCGACTGAGTGCGCAACATGAAATTGATTGGTTCGCTGGCGAGTCCCTTTGTCCGCAAGGTCCGTGTCGTATTGGCGGAAAAGAAGCTCGACTACGAATTGGTGCTGGAGGATGTCTGGTCTCCGACCACGACGATCTCTCATGCTAATCCTCTGGGGAAGGTGCCTTGCCTAGTCATGGAAGATGGTGGCGCTATGTTCGATTCGCGCGTGATTGTTGAGTATCTCGAGACGATGTCGCCGGTCGGCAAGCTGATTCCCATAGGTGGTCGCGAACGCGCTAGTGTGAAGGTCTGGGAAGCGCTGGCTGACGGCGTGTCTGAAGCGGGCATTCTGGTGCGACTGGAGCGTACGCAGCGCTCAGCAGACATGCAAAGTGAGGCGTGGATAGCGCGCCAGCTGGGGAAAGTAACCCACGGCATGAAGGCGATGTCTCAGGCACTGGGCGAGAATCCCTATTGCGTCGGTAAGCAGTTTTCATTAGCGGATGTCGCCGTGGGCAGTGCGCTTGGATGGATTGCGTTCCGATTCCCCGAGATTGATTGGCGAGGCGAGCATGACAACCTCGCTCGTCTGTTTGATAGATTGTCTGAACGGCATTCGTTCAGGGATACTGTGCCGGTTGCCTGAATCGGAAACAAAAAAACGGAGCCAATGGCTCCGTTTTTTATTAGGTTCGAAATTCGCGCATCACATCCAAGATGTCAAAGAGGGCTCACCGCGCTCTCGATAATGCCACCCCCCAGACAGACTTCGCCCTCGTACAGCACGGCTGACTGACCGGGAGTAATCGCCCACTGAGCCTGATCGAACTGTAAAGCCAGCCGGTCGTCACCGAAGCTACGCAGTTCACAAGCGACGTCCGACTGTCGGTAGCGGGTCTTGGCATGCAGCGGCCCGTCGACTGGCGCATGGCCCGCGACCCAGCTCAGCTGCCCCGCTTCGAGCGCCGGTGACAGCAACCACGGATGATCATGGCCTTGCACCACATATAGCGTATTGCTGGCTACGTCCTTGCGTGCGACATACCAGGGCTCGTGATTGCCATCGACATCGCGATGCTTCTTGCTGCCGCCGATACCAATGCCCTTGCGTTGTCCCAGTGTGTAAAACGACAGGCCGACATGCTCACCGATGACATCGCCCTCTGGGGTCATCATGGGTCCGGGCTTGAACGACAGATAGCGGTTCAGGAATTCGCGGAAAGGCCGTTCGCCGATGAAGCAGATACCCGTCGAATCTTTCTTGCGAGCGTTCGGCAATATGAGGTCTTCGGCGATGCGTCGAATCTCGCTTTTGTGAATTTCACCCAGCGGAAACAACGTACGGGATAGCTGCGACTGATTCAGGCGATGCAGAAAATAACTCTGGTCCTTACTCGCATCGACGGCTTTGAGTAATTCGAAACGGCCGTCGCGCTCGCGTACGCGTGCGTAATGGCCGGTCGCGATGCGGTCCGCGCCGAGTAACATGGCATGGTCGAGGAAAGCCTTGAACTTGATTTCAGCATTGCAGAGTACATCCGGATTGGGCGTGCGGCCTGCCTCATATTCCCTCAGGAATTCGGCGAACACACGATCCTTATACTCGCTCGCGAAATTGACCGCTTCTATATCGACACCGACCACGTCAGCGACGCTGGCCGCGTCAATCCAGTCCTGGCGGGTAGAGCAGTATTCGTCATCATCATCGTCTTCCCAGTTCTTCATGAACAGGCCGATGACCTCGTAA
>CAZXRS010000065.1:0-9656 GCA_964642635.1 uncultured Bifidobacterium sp.
ATGGCAACGTGAACGCTTCCGTGTGCATATCCGTGCCTCGCGCGAAACCCGTAAGCCATTGATCATTCATACCCGCTCTGCGTCGGAAGACACGATACGCATTCTCAAAGAGGAGAGGGCTGGCATCGCCGATGGCGGTGTGGCCGGCGTGATGCACTGCTTTACTGAATCACTCGAAGTGGCCAAGGCGGCGATGGAGCTCGGCTTCTATATCTCTTTCTCTGGGATCGTTACCTTCAAGAATGCTAAAGAGCTGCAAGCGGTTGCGCGTGCGGTGCCGCTAGAGCGCATGCTGATCGAAACCGATTCGCCCTATCTCGCGCCGGTGCCTATGCGGGGCAAGACCAATGAGCCTGGCTTCGTGCGTCATGTCGCCGAATATCTGGCCGACCTGAAAGCGGTGCCACTTGCCACGCTGGCCGAGGCGACCACCCAAAACTTTCACGACCTGTTCGGAGTTCATTGAGATGGAAGGCCCGGCGCTACAGAGTCCGATGCGACGCCTGTTGCTCGCCGCGCTGGTATTACCCGATCCCGAATCGCTGCTACAGCAATTGCGTCCCAAACCGAATGCCTATCGCGAATGGTTTGAAGCCATCCATAAAGATGACACCCGGGTGTTACGTACCTTGCTGGCGCGTGGCTTTGATCCTAATTCCATCGAGCCGGAACGCTTTGATTCAGGCCTGATACTCGCGGTAAGACTGAAATCCACCAAGGTTGTCGCGCTGCTGCTGGATACTCCCGACATCAATATCGATGCCCGATCGCAAAACGGTGACACCGCATTGATGGTTGCTGCGTATCAGTCCGACACAGATACTGCGCTGGCACTGATCGGGAAGGGCGCTGAAATCAATCGGCCTGGCTGGACGGCGCTGCACTACGCTGCGGCGTCTGGCAATGTCAGTATCATCCGAAAGTTACTGGAAGAGTCCGCCTACATCGATGCCGAATCACCGAACAGGACGACGCCGCTGATGATGGCCGCGCGCAGCGGACATCGCGATGTGATCAAGCTTTTGCTGGAGGAAGGCGCCGATGTTCTTCTTAAAAACGAGGCTGGGCTAGACGCTGCCGATTTTGCGCGCGCTCAAGGATTCCTCGGTTTAGCGCATGACTTGGAGCTCGCGATAAAGACACACTCAGGCACCAAGCCTTCGGCAGATTGACGTAGTTTCAGTGCATTCGCACACGCATTCCTTCTCTTCCATCACATTCCCCTCGCTGTTTCATTGACTCATTTGATGAAACTACAAGGCCTCTCTCTAGTCTGACTCGCACATCCGCCTTATCGCCATCGGTGACGGCCGGATATCCGCCGCGCGCATTCGCGCGCTTCCTGATTCAGATCAAGCACGGAGGTTCAGATGAAGCATGTTGTCACTCCTTTGTTTATTTCACTGATGCTGTCTGCCGGATGGGCGCATGCCCAAACGGCCACGGGTGATGTTCGCGAGAGCACCGATCCTTCCCGCGCGCAAGAGGTAGAGCAAAAAGCACAGCGCCTCGGCGACACGGTGAGTCCCGCTGATCAGAGCAGTGGCGCATCGAGCGGTGGCAGCGACAGCAGTACGGATGCGCAGAAACCTTATGGCTCGACGCCCGGCGCAGGCGACACCAGCGGAGCGCCTGCGGCCGCACCGGGCGCTTCGGGCACATCTGGAAGCGCCGACACGTCGCCCGGCGCTGCCGGCCCAACGAGTGGAGGTGGCCTGAAAAGTGGTCCGGAGGCAGGGGGGATGGGCGGCTCGCAGCAACCCGAGCGCCGAGACCAGCGTTTCAGCGATCCCTATCAGCCGGCACGCTGAACGTCATGGCCGGGGGCGGCCACGATTCTGCTACAGTGCCGCCCCATGGCAAAAATCTCTCTCGATCGTATCCTGCAATCTCAAGGCGTTGGCACGCGCAAATGGTGCCGGCAGCTGATTGAGGATGGCGAAGTCGTCATCGACGGCATCATCGTCGATGACTTCAAGACCAGCTTCGAACCCGAAGGCTTGCGTTTTACCCTGTTCGATGAGGAATGGATTTACCGCGAACACGTGTACATCGCCATTAACAAACCCTCGAATATCGAATGCTCGCGCAAGCCGAGTCATCATCCCGGTGTCATGACATTGTTGCCTGAAGCGTTTGGCTGGCGTGAGGTACAGGCCATCGGACGCTTGGATCATGACACCACCGGTCTATTGCTACTGACAGATGACGGCGCATTCAATCATTTCATGTCGTCACCGAAGCATCATGTGCCGAAGCGCTACCTGGCGACCACGGCAGAACCGGTGACGCCGGCATTGATCGTTGCATTAACTTCAGGTGTGGTACTCCATGACGAGCCAGCACCACTGGCGGCGGTGGAATGTGTGCAGGTTGGCGACCATCAATTGCAGATCGTGCTGGAGCAGGGCAAGTATCATCAGGTCAAGCGCATGCTGGCCGCGGCCGGCAATCATTGTGCTGCATTACAGCGCATCGCGATGGGGGAGCTGACGCTGGAAATGCTCGGTCTGGACGAGGGCGAGTGGTGCTATCTCGAGCCCGGACAACTCAGCCTGCTTCGCTAAGGCTCTCCAATTAAAAGAAGAAAGGTTTCATGATGTCTACCGCCGATGACGCACTGCGGCCACTGGCCCGCATCATCCCTGCGATGAACACTTCTGATGGTGCTGGCGTGCGCCTGCGTCGCAGCCTGGGTAGCGGCGAGGGAACGCGGCTCGATCCTTTCCTCATGCTTGACGAGTTCTCTTCCGACAATCCAGGCGACTACATCGCCGGCTTTCCCGCCCATCCGCATCGGGGGTTCGAAACCGTTACCTATCTGATCGACGGGCATATGCTGCACGAGGATCATCTCGGCAATCGTGGCGATTTGAAAAGCGGTGCTGTGCAGTGGATGACTGCTGGACGCGGCATCATTCATTCTGAAATGCCGCAGCAACTCGAAGGTCGGATGCGTGGGTTCCAGTTATGGATCAATCTCCCTTCGAATGAAAAAATGAAACCGGCGGGTTACCGCGATATCGAGCCCGACGAGATTCCCGTGCATCGTTTGTCGGGGGGCGGGCAGGTCAAGGTGATTGCCGGCACGCTAGACACGGATGGTGTGCAGGTCGTTGGCCCGATTGACGGCTTGTCGACCGAGCCGCTGTATCTCGATGTGCAATTGCCCGCAGGCGCAAGCTTCACGCAGCGCCTCAAGCGTGGCTTGCATGCAATGGCTTACGTGTTCGAGGGTCAGCTCAAGCTGGCCGGCGACCACCCGCTGCTCGCTACGCACAGCGCGGCCATACTTGGTGATGGCGACATTGCGTCGTTTGAGGCCGGTGCGCAAGGCGCGCGCTTTTTGCTGCTGGCCGGGCGACCATTGAATGAGCCTGTTGTGCAGTACGGCCCCTTTGTGATGAATACGGTCGCAGAAATTGAACAGGCCATTCTGGATTATCAGACCGGCCGCCTGACCGCCTGATAGCGCTGTAATGGTGCTGCAAGCGCTGCCTCGACGGCGTCGATGATGCCCTGCGCCGCGTGGTCGAAGTTATAGGGCTCGACCATCATGCGTGAGCGCTGCCCGAAGGCCGTGCGCAGCGCATCGTTCGATAACAAGGTGGCCGCAGCATCAGCCCAGGCATCGACATCGAGCTCTCGCACATAGCCGTTTCTTCCATCGACGATCAGTTCTTCGGCCACGCCCGCATGCGGCGACACGAGCACTGGCAGGCCTGCAGCACAGGCTTCATTTGCGACGACGCCCCATACATCGGCTTCCGTTGGAAACAGAAAGATCTTCGCGGACTGATAGAGCGCAGGTAATGCGCGCTGCGCTGCGAAACCATTGAACTCTACCGTCACCTTGTCCGCATGCGTTTCGGCCAGTAAGCGAAGCTGCGCTTCCATGCTGCCGGAACCGACGAATAGCAAGCGTGTCTTGCACATCAGTAGCTCAGCGCAGCGCGCTGCCACGGTAATCGCAAAATCCGGTCGCTTGCCGGGTTCAAGACGCCCACAAAAGATGAAATCGTTGACCGGAGTGAGGCGCCCTTCGGGAGGTTTGAAGCGCTCATTGTCTGTGCACAGACTCGAGCGGAAACACGACGCTCTCGGTACACGGTAACTCTGGTAGAGCGCAAACCCACCATTACTGGCTGCGATCAGGGCTTTCGCACGACGGTAGGCGTGGCGCCGAATCGCCTGATGAACCCAGCTGAGGCCGCGCTCGGACTTCAGCGTTCCATCCGTCATGGGCACATAGGGACGACGATGCCATGCGCACCATGCCATGGTGTACAGATGGGTCGGATTGAAGCCATTGCCGATCACCACATCCGGTTCGAAACGGGACAGCGCCATCCACACATCGGGATTATTGTGAATGTAGCGACCATGTACCGTCGTAATGCTTTCGCGTAGAAACACATGGTCGAACGCCATTGCCGGCAAATCCCAGGCGCGATTCGGTTCGCGCCGGCAGCAGAAAATCACGAGGAAGCGTAAGCCAGGCTGAGCCGCGATACGATTGAAGATGGGAATGCGATAGGGCGGTGGTTCATTAACCACCAGCGCGAGTGTCGGCATGGATCAGATTCGATGGATAGGAGGAGGGCAGTGATGCCAGCGCCTCATCGTAGATATGCATCAGCGTCGCGTAATTGCGCTCGGGCGTGTAATGCGCGAGGTAAGACTGATAAGCCTCCATGCCCATTCGCCGAATCTCTTGCGGATGAGTATTTGCAAAGTTAATCGCCCAAGCGAGATCTTCAGCATCGCCCGGCGCGACCAGCAGTCCGTTCCGGCGATGCTCGACAATTTCTCTTAATCCGCCCTGTCGACTTGCAATCACCGGCGTTCCACTGGCAAACGCCTCGATTGCAGCCAGTCCAAAGCTTTCGATACCCGTGCTGGGCATGACCAGAAAAGCCGCTTTCGCAAGGCGATGCCTTAACACCTCACCGCTTTCGAAGCCGCCATACTCCAGTCCCACACAATGCTCGACCATGGATTGCAGTGGACCCTTGCCATATACCGCCACGCGCGCGCCAGGTAGTCGCTGCATTGCGCGCGCCAGAGTTTCCAAACCTTTTTCAGGCGACAGCCTGCCGATGAATACAGCGCCGTTTCGATCCTCCCAGTCAGGCGTGCCACGCGGCTCAACGAAGTTTGGCTTGACTCGCATTCGATCTGCCGGCAGACCGCCGTTGGCAAATAGCTCCCGACAGGTCTGGTTCAGCACAATGTAGCGGGTTACGCGGTGCTTCCAGGTGCCGGAAACGCGATGCGTTGACAGCATGGCCGCCGTGACGGCGCTTTGTGGCAGCGAATTGCGGTAGCAGCGATGCATTACGCCGCGCCAGGGCCAATGGCCGACGCACTCGGTGCAGCTTCGGCCATTGCGCATCAACATGGCCTGCGGGCAGATCAGCCGAAAATTGTGCAGCGTCTGGATGACCGGGATCCGGAGCTTTTTAGCGATGCTATAGAGCGAGGGAGAAATCAGCGGAAAGGTATTGTGAGCATGGATCAGGTCGGGTCTGAAGCCGCATTGCAGCTTGTTGATTTCATCGACCGTGCGGCCTGACCAGAATGTGTCTAGCGCTGTGCGCCAACGCGGCATCTGCAGAATGTCCGCATTATCACGTCGGTACAGAAGCACTTCATGACCATGGCGACGCAGCAGCGAAACTTCGGCGTCGACCACCGAATCTTCGCCGCCACGGTAATGATAGGCATTGTGCGCCACTAGGATCTTCACTGGGCTGATGCTACGGGTCAGCATTTATGGGCGCGCTGAGCCTGCACAAGCACTGGCCAGAAAGCCTGAATTTACTGGCTCTGGGTATCATTCTAAGGCGTATAATTTGTATTATGTCAAACGACGTATACGAGTCAAACCGCTGGGATTCCCGCCTGCGCCAGTGGGGACTTCTTTACTTGCGCAGCCGTCCTTCCCGCACCGGCTGTTCCACGATCAGCCCGGCGATCATCGATAGCTCTGACGCAATCACATTCAGCACATCATCGGACGTGACGATCCCAAACAAACTACCGGCGCGGTTCACCACAGGAAGTCGCCGGATGTTTTTGCCGCGCATAATGGCCAGCGCTTCGTTCAGGCTGGCGTCTTCCTGAATGGCGGTCACCGGCGTTGTCATCAGGTCGGAGGCTGTAAAGACCTTGGGATCCACATCCAGCGCCAATGTTTCGACAAGGATGTCGCGGTCAGTAAGAATTCCTATCGGCACCCGGGCGCCTTCCTGCTGGCTATCAAGAACGACGATATCGCCAACATGGTGGCGGCGCATCAGCGATGACACCTCGGCGATGGGCGTGTCTGGACCGCAGCAGATCACATTCAGGTTTGCGACGTCTCTGACCAGCATGTTGTCTCCGAAAGTTGACAGTGCATCGGCATGGGAACACCATGGCAAATGAAAGGGGGTGCTTATGCACACAGAATTTAGTCTCGAACGTATCGCACGCCTGGTCTCTGATCTCGAACAGGAACTGGCGGGAGCGCCGGCCGGGTCGCCCAAGCTCGACGCACTTCGTGCGGAAATTGAGGTGTTGAAGCGCACGTTAGCCAGCCCGGATGGCGCACAGCCTGCACTAACTGAGCAACTGCATGGCGTGCGCGGCCGTCTGGATGATGTGGTCGCCAGCGTTGAGGGCGAGGCACTGCGCGATACGCCCTATCTGATCGAAATCGGCAGGATTCTCGGGCTGGTCTGAGGTCAATTGCCGAATATCCCGGTTAGCGCCGGGATACGACATTTCTGCCCGGCGCTGCAACCTCCCTACTCTTTCTCTGTCTTATGTTGAGATTCGCTTCCCAGTGTCCAAAGGGAGGCTCCATGCCGTATTCACGGCTTTACCTCATGAGACTTCATGCCCAACTTTGCCTCGTTGCGTTCCGCGCTCGCCCAGCGGTTAAGAAACGCCCGGTTGCGCACCGCGCTGTTCGCATTGTTATTGCTATCGGCCATCATCTTTTCAATCGAATCCGCGCCTAAACTGCTGCAACACTCGAGCGTCGTTTTTAGTCAGGATATTTCGCTAATTACCTCGATGCCGTTGCAGCGTGATCGGATTGACTACCTTCTGATTGCGCAACCAACATCGGAGTCGCCGCACTACATCGTCAAGTTTAAGCACCAATCGAAGCTGCTCTCGGTAAAAGTACCAAACTCAACGCACGTAAATCTTGAACGCGAAGTCCTACTAAGAAATGGAATTCCCTATGCTATAGCGTCGCCAGACTGGCTGGCATTGCATCCCAACGTGCTACAGGATCAGGACGTTGAACAAAGTCTCGGTGACGTCGGTGCAGGATTCCTGACTCGCAATGCAATCGGCATCCTTCTGCTAGCGTTGATGATCCTCGTCATGAAAAAGAGTCTGACAGGCTTAGGCGCGACAGCAACGGTGATTCATCCAGAAAAAATCAAAGGCAACATGTCGGATCTGGTCGGAATGGAAGACATCAAGCGCGAGGTCGCTCATCTGGAATCGATGATCGAAAATCGAGAATTATATAAATCTCATAATATCGACAAGCCTTTCAACGTCATGCTGACCGGACCCGCGGGAACCGGCAAGACACGCCTCGCTGGGTATCTCGCCAAGAAACTGAACATTCCGCTGATACAGGCCTCTGGATCAGGATTGGAATCCGGTCTGGTGGGCGGTGGTTCGAAAACACTGAACGCGATCTACAAGAAAGCCGTCGCCCAAGGCCGCTGCCTGATCTTCCTCGATGAAGCACAATCACTATTCATGCCGCGAGGCCGTGGAGAGCGAAAGTGGGACGATGACACCGCCAACACCCTCCTCGGTCTGCTTGACGGCATTAAGAGCGATGCCAACAGCGGCGTGATCTGGGTCGTAGCCTCTAATTTTGACGACGCTAATAGCGAGATGGACGAAGCCATGCTTCGCCGTTTTGCGGTAAAAATCAATTTCCGCCTGCCGAGCAAGAGTGAAAGAAAAGAGTTACTAGGCGTATTCCTGCGCCGCAAGGATTCGACAGTCATTGCCTGGGATCAGCTGAACCTCGACTACGTCGCCGAGATCACCGCCAACCTGTCCCCTGCCCTGTTGGAAACCGTGGTTGACCGCGCAAGCATGATCGCCATTGAAGAAAAAGTTCGTATCGATACGCAATTGCTGTTTCGCGCCTTCGAGCGTAGTGCGATTGGCCTGACCGACCGCGCCGCCAGCGCCGAGAAAGACCGGCAACGGGAACGCGTCGCGCTGCACGAGTTAGGGCATTTCTTCATGCAAATTGACCCGCTACTCAAACAAGGCCTGCCACTGGACGAAGTCAAGCAGAAGTCGCGGCTGCTCAAAATCAGTACGGAATCTGTATCCAAGCTAGGCCCGCTGGGCAATGAACTGACAGCTGCGTCTGACGCAGAGCTGCAGACTTTGGAAGAGCTCGAGCAAGAGGTGATGCAACTATACGGTGGTGTCGCAGCCGAAGAATTGTTCTACGGCGCGCGTGGCATTTCAGTGGGCAGTCAGAACGATATTCAGAAGGTCACCGCGCGACTGGATCTCATGGTCAATCAGCTGTCGATGTACTCTCGATCAAAGCTGGACTATCGCCAGCTAAAGCGGAATGATGCGCATGAGGAATCGCTGCGGTCCGTCGAAGAAAAAGCGGATCAGCTTTATTCGCATACCTTGACATCGATTGCTTCCTATCGTGGTTGGATGGAGTCGCTGAAGACGGCACTGATGGAGCGCTACGTGTTGTCCAAAGATGAAGTCTTCGATCTGATCAGGGAATTACAGATTTCGCATCCGCATCACGACCTCTCACTGCAAAAAGTCGCCCACGTCCAGTAAATCAGGTACACCCCCCTTCCCTAGCTTCTGCACTACCGTGGCCTGCACCCTAAGTTTAAGCTCAAGGTAGGCGTCAATGCGGCTCAGCGCGCGATTCTGCTTGCTGCACAACATATACAGGGCTTCAGCAGACACCGGACAACGATAGATTTTGTCATCAATATTCAACGTGAACATCGTGCAGTCACGCTGCGGTTGCCCTGGGTCTGTCATTACCGGCTCCGTAAAAGCTGCGTACCATTACGGTACGCAGCCAGATTGACTAAACGACCCCGACACCCGCGACCGCCTAGCGGTCACGCACACGATGGAAGCGAATCGTTAGCTTATTCCTGAGAGACACCATCTTTCGATAGAGGTTCGGCCTCTGCGCTCACCGCTACAGGCTTACTGCTTGCTTTGATTTCGCCCTGTATGCGTAAGAAATCATTAAATAATTGATTGTCCCATTTCGCTTTAAGAGATCTCTGAAAAGCGCTCGCATAAATCGTTTCGTTTTCTGAAAGTTGTTTGCCTCTGCCAGACATCACTAGTGGGTATAGCAGGCGTGTAATCAAGAGGTCAAAAATAAGATTTGAACGAAGTTCGGTGATCGATTCTGGTGTAATCGTTGGCTTTATCGTAAGCAGATCGTCAGAAATCCATTGCGTTATTTTTCTGTCGAATATCTTGCAGGTTTCAAGTATCTCAGTAGGAATATCAGCGTTATCTAGGCCGCCAGAAAAAATTTCATCGATAAGTGGATTGATTTTAGGTTGAAACTTTTCGGTTAACGAGGCATTTCTCAGTGATTCTGAACGATGCTCCAATAT
>CAZXRS010000066.1:0-9628 GCA_964642635.1 uncultured Bifidobacterium sp.
CCTTAGCTGAGAGCCCGAAAAAAAGAAAGCGCGATTGTCGCAGATATGGGGGCGGGCAGGTGAAATATGCGGGCTGCTAACGCTTGAAGGCCACTGCCTTAGCGGCGCCGATAGATAACAAAAGAGTAAGTCCAGCCGTTGTCGGCCGAATGGTGCGCTTCGCGCGAGATTTCCTGCCAGACCGCAGGATCGATCGCAGGGAAAAAGGCGTCGCAGTCGTAGCGAGCATCAATCTCGGTGACAATCAGTTTATCCGCTAGTTGGATCGCATCGACATAGATTTGTGCCCCGCCGATGACAAATACCTCGCCTTCACCGGCCAGCTTGACCGCTTCCTCTAGCGATCCGGAACGTTGCACGCCCTCATGCGCCCAGTCCGCATTGCGGGTGACCACGATGTTTCGCCGGTTGGGCAGCGGGCGACCGATGGAGTCGAAGGTTTTGCGACCCATGATGATGGCGTGGCCAGAGGTAGTGCGCTTGAAGAAGGCAAGGTCTTCCGGCAGCCGCCAGGGTAGGGTGTTGTTAACACCAATGCCGTTGTGTCGGTCGGTCGCGACGATCAGGGAAAGCGTGGCGCTCATCAATGCCTTAGACAGCGACCGGTGCCTTGATGGCAGCGTGTGACCGATAACCGACGACCTCGATGTCCTCGAAGCGGTAATCAAAGATGGATTCCGGTGTGCGCTTCAGCACCAGCTTGGGCAGCGGTAAGGGCTCGCGCGACAACTGCTCCTGTACCTGTTCGAAATGATTCGAATAGATGTGGCAGTCGCCGCCGGTCCAGACGAAGTCGCCGACGCCTAGCCCGGTCTGCTCCGCCACCATATGCGTGAGTAGCGCGTAGGACGCGATATTGAACGGCACGCCCAGAAAAATATCGGCGCTGCGCTGGTAGAGCTGACAGGACAATTTGCCGTCAGCCACATAGAACTGGAAGAAAGCGTGGCAGGGCGGCAGCTTCATTCGCGGAATGTCCGACACATTCCAGGCCGACACGATCAACCGACGCGAATCCGGGTTGGCTCTGATCTGCTGGATGAGTTGCGCGATCTGATCGATATGCTCGCCGTTCGGCGCCGGCCACGAGCGCCACTGGTAGCCGTAAATAGGGCCGAGGTCACCGTTCGCATCAGCCCACTCGTCCCAGATCGTCACGCCATGGTCTTTCAGGTAGCCGATATTGGTCGAACCTTGGAGGAACCAGATCAGTTCATGAATGATGGACTTCAGGTGCAGCTTCTTGGTCGTAACCATAGGAAAGCCGTCCTGCAGATTGAAACGCATCTGATAGCCGAATACGGAACGCGTGCCGGTGCCGGTGCGATCAGTCTTTTCGGTGCCATGTTCGAAGACATGGCGCATGAAATCCAAGTATTGGCGCATGGTGGTTCGTCCGGAGAAGTCACCATTTTACCCTGTGCGTCGGTATTCTCCGGCACTTGCCAATAATGGAACGATCGTTCGGGGAACCTCATACGATTAGCCGCCACAGCTGAGAGGGCGGTGTACCGCGCCGCTTCATTCCGAATCGTTTCCCTCTCACGGAGCAGCTCCATGAAGTTGACTAAGCAACTGCCAACACTGAACGAGACATCCGGCTTGACTGAGCAAGGTCAGACACCCAAGTCGCTGTCAGTATTGATGATCTCTCCGGCTAGCCTCACGCCGCTAATTCCGCCATTTTCAGGGGAAGGTGCAACTCCGGCGCACAGCGACGGAGATATCGCTGCACAGCGCAGGCAAACATTATTTACAGAAAAGCAGGCATCCCTGCTCGACAAGCTGCAATCATCCACCGCGAGCCCAAACCCGCCACAAGCGAGCGTGCTATCAGCAGCACAGCGTGGTGCTTGTATCGCGGTGCTCACTACAGTCGCCACTGCGGTCATGGCTGCCGACTGAAGCGCGGTTGATCATGAAATCATTCCACACGGTGGCCGTCGATAGCGAAATTCGCGAGATCATCGCACTGGTTAACACCAGTTTTCAGGAGATGCCAGACAAGATGTCCATGCTCCTCGAAAATCTGGGTCTGAGCATGCAGAAAGCACAGGGCGATCGCTGGCCTGACGATGAAGTCGAGCGAGTGTATGCGCAGGCATATGAATTATATGAGGCGCAGCGCTATCAGGAAGCGTTGCCGTTGGCGCTGCATTTGTCAGTCAATCGTCCGCTGGATCATCGCTTCATGTTCATGACCGGCATGATTCTGCAGTTGCTGGGTGATCCATTGCTCGGCGCAGCCTTTTACTCGACGCTGCTAGCGTTGGATCCCAACTTCGTACCTGCCGCATACCGGATGGCCGAATGCTATGCGACCTTGGGTGAGTACAAGGACGCACGCGAGATTTTCGAAACCGCGATCGATATGGGGCGAGGTGTGATGGGCGATGCTGATGAATTTTATGCCCTGCAGCGAGTGATCTTCGAAAGACTGGCTTCTTCGAACTGAATCAGTGCTCCACCCCGAATTGCAGTGCCGCGAGGCTGGCATACAGACCACCGGCCTCGACCAGCTCCGCATGAGTGCCGGTCTCGACAATACGCCCATGCTCCATCACGATGATCCGTGTCGCGCGCTGCACGGTAGCGAGGCGGTGCGCAATCACCAGCGTAGTCCGACCTTCCATTGCCGCATCCAGTGCGCGCTGTACCAATCGTTCTGATTCTGCGTCCAGTGCGCTGGTCGCTTCGTCGAGCAGCAATAGCGGTGGATTTTTCAGCAGGGCGCGTGCAATCGCAATGCGCTGCCGCTGACCACCAGATAGTCGAACGCCGCGTTCACCGAGAAACGACTGATAGCCTTCCGGCAGACGTTCAATGAATTCATGCGCTGCCGCCAGCTTCGCGGCAGCAATCACTTCAGCGTCGCTGGCATCGGGTCGGCCATAGCGAATGTTTTCCATCGCATTGGCGGAAAACACCACGGTATCTTGCGGCACGATACCGATAGCATTGCGCAAGTCGTTGAGTGCCAGATCGCGGATATCAACGCCGTCCAGCCTTATATTGCCTTGCTCCGGATCGTAGAAACGCAGCAGCAGCTGAAACAGCGTGGTCTTGCCCGCACCGGACGGACCGACGATAGCGACCGTCTCACCCGGATTCACACCGATCGACAGATCGTCCAGCGCTAGCGTATCGGGACGAGAGGGGTAGCGAAAAGCCAGATGCTCTAGACGCAGCGCAGCGCCATTTGCCGCGCGATCCGGCAGCGCGCGCGGATTCTCAGGCGAAGTAATGGGCGATTGCTCTGCCAGCAGTTCAAGCAGACGCTCGCTGGCGCCGGCAGCGCGCTGCGCATCGCCAATGACTTCAGACAAGGCGCCGATAGCGCCGGCAACGATCACCGCATACAAAATGAACTGACCGAGTTCACCACCACTCATCGTTCCTTCCAGCACCGCATGCGCACCCAGCCACAGCACGAATACGATGGCGCCGAATACCAGCAGGATCGCAACAACGGTCAGTAGCGAGCGTGCGCGTATACGCGCAATCGCGGTGCGAAACGCGGTCTCGACAGCGCTGCCAAAGCGCTTTGCTTCGTGGGTTTCTTGTGCATAGGCCTGCACCACGCCGATGGCGTTCAGCATTTCGCCCGCCAGTCCTGAGGCATCGGCGATACGGTCTTGCGATGCGCGCGATAATTTTCGCACGCGACGACCGAAAACAACGATGGGCAGGATCACCATCACCAGCATCACGATGATGATCGCCGACAGTTTCGCGCTGGTGAAGAACATCATCAGCAGGCCACCGATCAGGAGCAGTACATTGCGTAGTGCCATCGATATGCTGGTGCCAACCACGGTTTGTATTAGGGTGGTGTCGGTGGTCAAACGTGATAACACTTCACCGGTTTGTGTCGTCTCGAAAAACACCGGGCTTTGTTTCAGCACGTGTGCATAAACGGCGCTGCGAATATCCGAGGTCACGCGCTCACCGAGCCATGACACGAAATAGAAGCGCGTAGCCGTCGCCACCGCGAGCACACAGGCCAGCAGAAACAGCGCGATGAAATACAGGTTCACATTTGAAGCCTGTGCGCTTCCGGCCGTGGTGAAACCGAGATCGATCAGATTACGAAATCCATAGGGCAGCGCGAGTGTGGCTGACGCTGCAACCAGCAGCGCGGCAGCAGCCGCTGCGATGCGGGCACGGTAAGGCGTAAGAAAAGGGAGTAGACCGGCGAGGGTTCTTAAACCTTCACGCGACTTCGGTCGGTCGCTTTGTGTTTTCATAGTTTTAGTGCCTTTACATAGCCAGTCATTTCGAGATAACCGCGACCAGCTGCTTGGCCGTCACGATCGAGTATTACCGCGCCTTCCCAATACACCGCACCGGTCGATCGTCGTGAATCGAGCTCCTGATCGTCCTGCAGCGGTTTCAGTCTCCAGCGGTGAGTACCCGCAGTCACTTCCACTTCGACT
This sequence comes from uncultured Bifidobacterium sp., assembly GCA_964642635.1. GTDB lineage: Bacteria > Pseudomonadota > Gammaproteobacteria > Burkholderiales > Burkholderiaceae_D > Pernthalerella. The sequence goes on from CAZXRS010000066.1 coordinate 4,437, forward strand.
GGATAGCTTGCTTTCGTACGTGGCGACGTCCAGTGGCGCAATGGCGTGAAGCTTACCTCGTCCTTGCCATATCGCCGGGTTTGTCCGTTACGATCACGCAGCATCGCATGCTGCCACAGGCTGTGCCCGTCTGCTGTGCGGATACGGAAAGCCATCAGCGCGCTGCCATCATCGAGATTCGCGCCGATCCAGTCCCAGCCGGTGGCGCGTGCGTCCAGCAAGGTGCTCGACCATTCATGATCCAGCCATGCGCTGCCGCTAACGGCGACGGGCTTGCCTTTTCGAGTCACTGTACCGGTCACCTGCAACTGAGGCTCGCTGTAATAGTAGCTAGCTTGTTCTGGTTTCGGCCCCTTGCGCGAATAGCCTTGTTCTCCCTGCAGCAGTACAGACTGAGTTGGTTTCGATGTTAAGGTCAGTGTGAAGTCACGCGCAGGCAGGTTGACGACATAGCTGCCATTTTCATTTCTGCGCAGGCTCCAATTGCCGAGTTTCACATCCGTTGTGATGTCAGACACCTGAGCGATGCCGAATCCTGCACGTGCGATTTTCTGATCATGCTGTAGTTTGCCGATGGCCGGATCGGACAGTGCTGCGTGCGCGATGATTAATTGTTTCGGCGCGAACCGACTCGGGTTGGCGCTGTCGTGCGCGGTCGCTGTGCGAAAGAAGGTGACCTGAAAACCTAGCGGCTTGCCGTCCGGTGTCTGCAGCCAGCCGGTGGCATACCACCACTCGGTGCGGAAGTCGGGGTGAGCGCCAAAGTCGCGGGGGAAGCTGAGTTTAGTTTGTGGTTGAACTTGGGTGAATGTGGGCGTGTCGGCTTTTACCGCGGTCAGTGCGAACGACAGCAGCAAAGCGTGGGTCCCAGCTTGCGCTGGGACGACGATTTGACGGGCGACGCGCTTTACAACGTCGCCCCAGCGCAAGCTGGGGCCCACAGCACGCGCTCGTGATTGATGTAATTGAGTACCGCTCACCAATCCTCCCTCACCGCACGAACCGCACTACCGGCCACCGCCATGCGCCCCGCCAACAGCGCCGTGGCAGACGCTGAAACCAGTAACACCAAGGCCACCGTCATCAGCAAGCTCCATGGCATATGCAACTGCATCGTCCAGTGAAACGATTGCGGATTCACGATGAATACCAGTATCAGACTGATGCCTACACCCAGCACGAAGCCAGCCACAATTGCTAGCGAAGCCAGCAAGGCACCTTCGCCCGCCAGCAGCATGAATATCTGTCGCCGCGTGATGCCGACATGGCGCAGCATGCCGAATTCCTTCGCGCGTGACAGCACTTGCGCGGAGAAGGTCGCGGCTACGCCGAACAGACCGATCAGAATCGCAACGCCTTCTAACAAATAGGTGATCGCGAAGCTGCGATCGAAAATGTTCAGGCTGATCGTACGTATCTCGCCGGGTTCCGCGAATTCGAGTGAAGCAGCGAAGGGCAAGGCCTGTAGCTGAGTGCGCATGGTCTCGACGCTCTTTCCGCTTGCCAGCCACAGCGACATATCGCTTACGTCCTGATCGTTTGTCAGCTGCTGATAGTCCGACAGTCGCATCTGCACCGCGCCAGTCTGACGCGCGTAGTCACGCCAGATGCCGGCTACCGTAAAGGATTGTGGTTTGCCCGCTAGCGGCAGGCTCACCTGCTGCCCGATCTGCCAGCCATATACATCGACCATTGCTTCCGAGATCCAGACCGGATGTGGAATGTTCTTCAAGGTCTCGCCTACGATCGGCAATACACGTTCCGGATCATCAGCGTTAATTGAGCGCGCGATCAGCGCGACATTAGGCTTGGCCGGATCAATCGCGAATTGCAGCCAGCGCGTTTTCTCCGCGCGCCCGACCGCTGGCAGCGCAGCAATGGTTTGTTGCTCTGAAGGTGTTAACCGTGCTGATTCATTGCCACCGGCGACACGTACATACATGTCCGCAGACAGTAGCTGCCCCAGCCAGTCATCCACCGATACGCGGAAGCTCGATACCATGATGGCCATCGCGACCATTAATGAAAAACTCGCGAGCACACCACCGAGCGCGATCGCTGCCTGATTCGGCGCATTCGCCAGACGCGTCAGTGCTAGACCCGTGGTAACGCCACGCCAGCTGCGAGCCAGCCAGCCGAACAACCATCCGGATGCATAAGGTATCAGCGCGATGCTACCCACTAGTAGCATCACGATGGCCAGATAGCCGAACACTGGTAATCCTTCGACCGGAGGACACTGCGTCAATGCGATGCCGAGCACGATGGCCAGCACTGCAGGCCACGGCGTCGAGAGCCGCGCGAGCGCAAGATCCTCGCTACCGGCTTTCAAAGCCGCCGCAGGTTTTGCTCGCGCCGCTTCCAGCGCAGGTGCAAGACTGCCTAGCAGTGCGACACCGGCACCGGCAGCAAAAAATACGACTGCAGCAAGCGGATTGAACGATACGCTGGGTCGTATGCCGGGGAAATAGCCGCCACCCAGATCGCCGCCAAACATCGACAGCGCGGCACTGGCCAGCGCATAACCTAGCGCGATACCTACTGCGGCACCGATGCTGCCCAGTAGCGTTCCTTCAGCTAGAACCTGCGTGAGCAATTGAGTGCGCGAGACACCCAGCGTGCGCAGCAGCGCAAATTGCGGACGTCGACGTAGCACTGACAGCGCCTGAGTAGAAAATACGAGAAAGGCACCGGTGAACAATGCGACTAGTGCGAGTACGTTCAGGTTCACACGGTACGCGCGCGACATCGTTGCACTGCGTTTATCCTGATCATCGCTTTCAGTAACGACAAGGGCGTCGCCAAACTTGCTGACTAGCGTAGCCCTGAACGCAGAGCGATTCACACCCGCAGCCAGTTTCAGATCGATACGCGACAATTGCCCAATGCGCTTAAAGCGCCATTGCGCGGCGCCGATATCCATCACGACGAGTCGTTGTCCCGCACGCGCACGCATCAGCGTGCCCGCTACGCGCAGCGCGACTGGCTGCGTGCCGTTCATCACGCGCAAGGTATCTCCGGCTTTCAGGTGCAGCGCTTCCATCGCAGCCGTCGATAGAAATACAGTGTCGTCCATCAGCGCATCGAAAGGCTTATCTTGCGCCGGCACGCCGAGCAGGTCGGGCGCGATGGATGCGGCGACAAAACTGTCGATACCCAGCAGCTTAAGCGGACTGCGCTGGCCAGGTACAGGCAGGTCCAGTTCCAGCACCGGTGACGCGACCTCGACCTCAGGCATCGCCGCCAGTTGCGGATAGAGCGCCTCATCAAACCCGACTGAGCTTGCGCGTGCCTGCAAGTCTGCGCTACCCGACAGGCTGCGCGCAGCGGCAGAAAATTCATTGAATGCGGCGCTATTGACCAGATGAATGCCAAAACCCAGCGCAACGCCGATAGCAATCGCCAGCAGCGCCACCAGCGCACGTACCGGATGCGCGCGCCATTCGCCGGCTAGCAGCCATCGTAGTAAGGTCATCGCGCGCGTAGTGCTTCGTGCGGAAAGTCGCGCAGGCCGTCGCGTGTCAGCAGCAGGATGCGGTCAGCACCACTAGCCGCCAGCGGCGAATGCGTGACGATCACGGCGGAGGTCTGATTTGCGCGGATTTCATTCTTCAGCAGGCGAAGAATGTCATCGGCGGTCTCCGGATCAAGATTGCCGGTAGGTTCATCCGCTAGTAACAGCCGGGGGCGATGCACCAGTGCGCGTGCAATCGCGACACGTTGCATCTCACCGCCGGATAACTGACGCGGGAAATCCTGCTCGCGTCCTTCGAGTCCGACCGCTGCCAGCATGTCGCGCGCACGGTCGGGCGCGATGCCATTCAGCAGCAAGGGCAGCGCAACGTTTTGCAGCAGGTTGAGGTGGGGAAGTAAATGGAAGGCTTGAAAGATGAAGCCGAGTTTCTGTCGTCGCAATTGCGTGGCTGCGTCATCATCCAGCGCATTGAACGGCACGCCATCGATCAACAGCTGTCCGCTATCGGCTGCGTCGAGCCCAGCGATCAGATTAAGCAGCGTTGACTTGCCGACGCCAGACTCGCCCATGATGGCCACGTACTCACCCGGACGCAGACACAATTCGATCTCGCGTAGTACCGTGCGCGAACCATAGTCCTTGCGCAGATGGCGACATTCCAGCGCATAAGGCGTATGGTCTTTTGTATTCATGTCTGAATGGTCCGCATCACGAGACTTCAACGCCAGCTACGCCATCGATCATCTCGCCGACGACGGCAGCGCCATCAAAGCCATGCTTGCGGAATTCGTCCAGCACCGCAGTAACAGATTCCGGCGAGCAGGCAACCAGCAATCCTCCGGAAGTCTGCGGATCGCATAGCAGCGCTTGCTGTACAGGTGTGATGCTGTCGGCCAGTTTCACATCCTTCCCATAGCCAGCCCAGTTGCGGCCAGAAGCGCCGGTGATGAATCCTTGTTCAGCCAATGCCTCAACACCGGGCAGGAAGGGCACGGCGCTCATGTCGATCCGTGCACACAGCTTCGCGCCCAGTGCCATCTCGCGCGCGTGGCCGAGCAGGCCGAAGCCGGTCACGTCGGTTAGTGCGTGTACGCCGGCGATGTCCGACAGTTCCTTGCCCGGCGTGTTCAGCTTGGTGGTGCTCGCAATCATCGCGTCATAGCCGGCTGCATCGAGTGCGCCTTTTTTCAATGCCGCGGAAAGGATGCCGACACCCAGCGGCTTGCCAAGGATGAGCTTGTCACCCGGCTTGGCGTCGGCATTGCGCTTGAGCTTTTTCGGATGAACGAGGCCCATCACGACAAGTCCATAGATCGGTTCGACTGAATCGATCGTGTGACCGCCCGCCACCGGAATGCCGGCAGCAGCGCATACCGACTCACCTCCGGCCAGTATTTTTCCAATGGTTTCCACCGGCAGCTTGTCGATCGGCATGCCAACTAAGGCCAGTGCCATGATCGGCGTGCCACCCATCGCGTAGACATCGGAGATCGCATTCGTCGCCGCGATGCGGCCAAAGTCGAACGGGTCATCGACGATCGGCATGAAGAAGTCCGTGGTCGCGATCAGTGCCTGCTCGTCATTCAGCTGATAGACGGCAGCGTCATCTGACGTTTCGATGCCGACCAGCAGTTGCGGCGGAACTGGGAAGCCTTTGGATTGCTTCAATATGTCCGACAGCAGTCCCGGTGCGATCTTGCAGCCGCAGCCGCCGCCA
>CAZXRS010000067.1:0-9581 GCA_964642635.1 uncultured Bifidobacterium sp.
CTGTCTGGCCGGCATATTTACGCTCAGGTAGTTGACGATTCTTTGGGCCAGACACTGGTCTCTGCTAATACGACAGATCCAACCGTTGTGCGTGTGCCTAACGAGTCGGGCGTCATTCGTGCCAACACCGCCACTGCTGCGATGGTGGGCAAGGAGATAGCCTTACGCGCCATAGCCGCCGGTATCTCCTCGGTTGTGTTCGATCGCGTAATGGCCGTACGCTATCCAGCATAGTAGTGTCCGCGCCAGAGCACGATCGATGGCAGGTCGGCGATGGCCGAGTTCATGTGCGAGCACGATGCCGATGCCACCGGCAACATAACCACAGCCCAGGGCCATGGGTATGAGTTCAGGCCATGTCATCTGTGGCGCAAGTAGTGCGAATCCTATGCAGGTCATCAGTACACCCAACATCACCGCGCGCAGAAACCAGACAGACCAGCGATAGTTGATGGATGGCGCACTGGCAGGTTCGCGCCCGACCATCCATTCCGCCAAGGGCAGCACGAGGGTAGCCAGCAAGAGCGTCAGCCAATGCCATTCCAGCAGCCAGCCGACCAATGGCGATAGCGTGAAACTCAACGGCAGTAGCAGGTGTAGCAGCATGAAGAACCTCCCGGGGTCATTGTAGCGGTCAGAGAGAGGACATCGCGACTGAATAGTGTTTTCAAAAATGTAATAATTTCCAGATTGAAGCCGTGTCATTACAGGTTGACATCATTGCACCCCTATGTTTCAATCCGGAAACATCGGGGCACTGTGTGCGAGTCAGCATTTTGCGACTGCAGCGGAAGTCCCGCCTTTCTCATCTCGAGATAGCCAGACGCCCATGCGACAGCCGAATCCCATCATTGGCAATAGCCAGCCGATGCGAGAGATCCGCAAGCTGATCGAAACGATCGCGGATTCGACCGCCACGGTACTGGTCACGGGCGAATCCGGCACCGGCAAGGAGCTGGTCGCGCGGGCGCTGCACTACCAGTCGCCTCGCGCTGACGCGAATTTCGTTCCGCTCAATTGCGCCGCTATTCCTAAAGAACTGATGGAGTCCGAGCTATTCGGACATCGCAAGGGCGCGTTTACGGGCGCGCTGGCCGATCGTGTCGGTCGTTTCGAGCTCGCTCACGGCGGCACGTTGTTCCTCGATGAAATTGGCGACATGTCGCTGGACATGCAGGTCAAGCTGCTGCGCGTGCTACAGGAAAAAACAGTCGATCCGGTTGGCTCATCGCGGGCCGTTGAGGTCGATGTGCGCGTGGTAGCTGCGACTCACCGTGATCTAGAGGCAGAAATCACTGCCGGCCGCTTCCGCGAAGACTTGTACTACCGCCTGAATGTACTGCCACTGCGCACGCCGCCATTGCGCGAGCGTGGCGATGACATCGTCGTGCTGGCTAAACACTATGCAGAGAAGTTTGCGCATAAAGGTACGCCGGTCAGTTTTACTGCCGATTTTGTCGAGGCCATGAAGTTGTACGACTGGCCGGGCAATGTGCGCGAATTGTCTAATCTGATTCATCGCTTCTCCACGCTGTTCGCGGGTCAGAAGCTGTCGCTGAAATCCATACCGACCGCGATGCTGCCGAAAGGTCTGCAGAAAATCCAGGAAGAGCGTGCCGGATTGCCGGAGGTCGAACCCCAGGAAGAGCACTCAGCCGACGTCTTGCAGATGTTTGCTGTGCAGGACGAAGCGCCGGCCAGCATGCCTCAGGCCAAAGACGAATCCCCCGAACACAATCATGTCGAGGACATCATCATGCTCGCTCAGGGTGGAGGCGTGCTGCCGCCCGAAGGCCTGTCGCTGAAAGAGCGGATGGCGCAAATTGAGCGTGCCTATATTGAACAGGCGCTCGACCGCGCCGATGGCAATGTGTCCAAGACCGCGCGTCTGCTGAACTTGCAGCGTACGACGCTGATTGAGAAAATCGACAAATACCGCTTGCGCTCCGTATGAGCGCGGATCTCTGAGGATTTACACGATGGATATCGCCAGTCTGATCGGAGTGCTTGGCGCGCTGCTGCTGATCGCAATTGCGACCGGCGGTCATTTCTTGCAGTTCTTTGATCTGCCCGCCGTACTGATCGTATTCGGCGGCACGTTTCTGGTCGTGCTGTCGAAGAGCACGATGGCCGAGTTCAGGGCGGCCTACACGACGGCTCGCGAGGTACTGACCACGAAGCCGACACCGCTACAAGACCTGATCGATGAGCTGATCGCGATCGGTCGCGTCGCCCGCTATGACGATCGCTGGATGATCGCTCTCGAAGATCGCGAATATAACGATCACTTCATCGCCAAGGCCGCGCGCATGTGGGTAGATGGTATCGAGCACTCATTGTTGAAAGATGCTTTGCTGCGCGAGATTACCGAGGTGAAGATCCGCTACGAACATGCGCGTGATTTCTTTGGCTATGCGCAGGAACTCGCCCCCGGCATGGGTATGATTGGTACGCTGATCGGTCTCGTGCTGATGATGGGTGCCGTGAATGATCCGCGCACCATCGGCCCCGGCATGGCGGTCGCATTGCTGACCACGCTCTATGGCGCTGTGCTGGCCAACGTTGTGCTCGGTCCGCTGGTACAAAAGATCAACGGTCACGGTAAGCGCGTGCGGCGTAATTATGAAATGGCGATGGCCGGTGTGCTGTTCATCCACAAGGGCGGCGATCCGCGCTTGTTGCCCGACCTGCTGCTCGGCCACATGCCGCATGAAGAAGAGGCGCCGATTGCGCTGCCGGCTGACAAAGCCGAGCCAGAGGAGGCGGCGGAGAACGCCTGATCGCCGATGAGATCGCGCGACCAAGAGGACGAAGATGCGGCACGCATGCCGGTATCGCTATTCGACTCCATTACTGCACAAGATGAGGAACCGGCGGTCCGACATGGCTCGCCGTTGTGGGTGGTTACCTTCGCTGACATGATCACGCTGCTACTCGCGTTCTTCTTGTTGGTGTTGTCATTCTCTGATCTCAATCCTGAACACTTCAAGGATGTCAGCGGCTCGCTGCAGAAGTCGCTGGGTCGACAGGATGCACCGGCCGCAGTGCAGCCACCACCGGTCGATACCCAATTAGTCGCTGGGCCGACCGAAGACAAACTGCCATTACCCGAGCAGCTTGCGAAAGACCTCGGCAAGTTGCAAAAAGAATTGTCGACCGACCTGGTCGGTAGAAAAATACAACTGGTGGCTGACAATGGTCGGCTATTGATACAGCTGCCGGCGCGAAGTAATGGTGTGCTGTCACAGGAGATGATCGATCTGTATGCCCGCATCGCCGATGCGCAGGCGCAGGTTGAAACGCCGGTCGAGGTGCGTGAAGGCGAGCCGGTCGATCGTAGTGCGGAACTCGCGCGACAGATCCGTCAGCTGCGCGATGCACTTTCAAAAGAGATTGCCCAGGGCGATGCGCAGGTCGAGCGTGATGGCGAGCGTATCGTTATTCGCATGGCAGTGCAGGGGAGTTTCTATCCGGCGAGTGCGGATCTGTCACCTGATTCACTGCCCATGCTGAAGAAGATCGGTGAAGCCATCGCCAAGACCGGTGGTCGAATTACGGTCGAAGGTCACACCGATGCCAGTCCACTGTCTGGGCATGCGCGCTTTCGCTCGAACTGGGATCTGTCCGGTGCGCGTGCATCGTCAGTGGCTGATTTCCTGACCGGCTACGCGGGCGTTCCGCGCGAACGCGTGGTGGTACGCGGCATGGCTGATACACGTCCGGTTGCGCCGAATGACAGTCGTGAGGGCAGGGCGAAGAATCGTCGCATTGAGGTGCTGGTGGATGCTTACGGAGCGTGATGTCGTCGCTGCTTGTCAGGCTCCGTTTTCTCAGAGCTGATAGCTGCGGAAAAAACGCCACCTACAGGTGTAAAAAAATGCCACCCGAAGGTGGCATTTTTTTTGAAGCAGTTGAGGCTTACTCGGCCTTGGTACCGCCGGTGGCCGTGAACGAAGGCACCTTTGCTCCGGGTATCGTGCCATTCGGCTTCGACTGGTCTTTTGCATAGCTCACCACGCGTTCTTTAGAGGCATCGCGCTCGGCCGCGGCCTGCTTGGCGGCGTCACGTTCTGCAGCAGCCTGGCGTTCGCGCGCCAGTTCGCGTTCTTTCGCAACTTCGCGCTCACGCGCACGCTCACGCTCGCGGGCCAGCTCACGTTCCTTGTCTTTCAGTTCCTTCTCGCGACGTGCCTTCTCGGCAGCCAGCTCCTGCGCCATTTCTTTTTCGCGTTGCTTTTGCTGCTGCGCGAGCGTTTCAACATCTTTCTTCACGCTCTCGACATTGGAGACCGAACCCTGTAGACGGTTGAACTGTCCTGACAAGTCTTTCACCGCTTTCGACTGATCTTTCAGCATACCGTCGAGCGTCGTTAGTTGCTGCAGCAGTGCCTTGTTGGCAGCTTCAGCTTTCGCCGCTTCCGCACGAGCGGCTTCTGCTTTGGCCTGGGCCTCTGCCTTGCGAACTGCCAGCAATTCCGGAGATGGTTCGGCCTTCGCTGCCGGCGCAGCCCCAGTCGCAGCCGGTGCCGGTTTAGGCTCAGGACGAGGCGGAGCTTTCGGTGCTTCGGATAGTCGTGCGATTTTTTCTTCGATCGCTTGCTGGACTGATTGTGTGTTCTCCTGCGCCAGCTTCAAGTCCTCCAGCGCGGAGTGGATGTCATCCATGCTTTCCATGCGACGCTTCAGATCCACCGCACGCTTACCCACGGCTAGTGTCATCTCGTCGAGCTGCGAGACCTTGTTTTGCAGCTGAACACTCATGAAGCTAAATACGCCGGCTGAGCCGACCAGGATTGCGCCGGCAATGCCGAGCACCACTTTGGCTTGGGTTGCTGAGCGCTGCGCGCCATCAATTAGTTTTTCTGCCGCCTTGTTCACATGGCCACCAGTCGTGGCGACCGCTGACGCGGAGCGGTTGGCAACCTCGGCGGCATCGAGCACGATGCTCATCAGCGACTCAAGCTGTTGCGACGCCGCGCGGTTGTTCTCCACCAGAATCTGCACGGCCTCCAGTGCGCGCTTGGCGGTGTCGTGCGGTACCGCGACCGAGCCATCCGGCATGGTGTCGGCGATCTCGATCTCTCCACTCTCTGCGCCGTCTTCCGCGCTCACGCCAGCCTCTTCCGGGCTCAGCGCAGGCGGCGGTGGCTCGGGCGTGAAACCGCCGGCGGCATCGAGCGTCACCTCCGGAGTCTTATCGTCTTTTGCGTCGTCACTCATCTTGCTATCCGTTTGGCCAGTCGTTTTATCGATTCATCGAGAACGTCGAGTTGCTCGTTTACTTTCTTCGTCGATACGCCCAAGCTGGCGATCCTTTCTTCGAGATGGATCGACAACGCCCAGGGCGTCGCCTCGTCTTCGACGGCGAAGGTCAGGTCCGGGTCGCTCATGACCTCGGGTACTGGTTCAGCTTCGTCGTCGATCAATTCCTGAGCGGCGGCCAGTTCGTCCGCATCGCCCATGGCTGAGTCATCAACACTACCGTCCGGCATTAGCGCCTGCTGATCGCTCATCTGGCGCAGGTCAGACAGCCCTTCTGCATCTTTCATTGCCCGCAGATCGGATAATCCTTCTGCGTCTTGCATCTTTCGCTGGTCGGACAGTCCGTCAGCATCTTGCATCGCGCGCTGGTCAGATAGACCGTCGGCGTCTTGCATCTTTCGCTGGTCGGACAAGCCGTCAGCGTCTTCCATTCTTCGCGCGTCAGACGGACCATCGCCGTTCCGCAGGCTGGTCTCACCGATGCCATGGCCGGCATCCTCCATCTGCCGCAGGTCCGACGGACCCTCACCATCACGCAGCGCCGGGCCGCCTTCGCGCCCATCCTTGCCGTGCAACTGCCGCAATTCAGACAGGCCGTCGGCATCGTCCATGCGGCGCTGTTCTCCCGGTCCGCCGGTAGCGTCGCGCATCGAACGATCAAAACTCTCGCCATCTTTCTGGTCGCGCATACCGCGCTGATCCACGGGCGCAGACAGTGGCTTCTTACGGACGACTTCCGCGGTATCGGCGATCGCCTCCTCCGGCGGTTCGTCGCCCCGGAATATCTGTGTTTTTTCTTCAGGCACTGCTCACCTCAGCTCTATGGATTCAGCGGCCAGCCGGCAACAAAGCCGACTGCAGCGATTTCACCGGACGCAGCCAGGGATCGGCCGGCATGCCCTGACGGCCGGCGTAGGTCTCCGCCTCCTTGCGCGTTGCAAATGGGCCGGACACCACGGCGAACTTCACGCCCTTATCCTGCGTGTTCACCGCCACAATCCTTGCCTTCGACAGCGCGCCAAACTGCGCACGCCATTCCTGCGCCTCAGCCATCGATGCCAGCGATACATGCTGAACGAAGAAGCTACCGGTCTTCGTCTGCCGGATCATCTGGTCTACACCGCGCTCTGAGCGAGGCGCCAGCGCGTCAGCCGGTTTGGCTGCTTCCACTTTCGCGTCGGTCTTCAGTTCCGGCTTCGCTTCCGCTTTCGCAGGCTCCGCCGGTACGGGCTCGGCCTTGGCCAATTCAGGCTTCGCCGCGGGTTCGCTTGCATCCTGAGGACTCTTGGCCGCGGAATCCACTTTCACAGTGGTTGAATCGACAGCAGGCGCCGGTTCTGAAGGTGCAGCGGGCTGAGGCGAAGGTTCGGCTGCTTTAGCGGCCTCGGCCGCCTTGGCTTCTTCGAGCTTGGCGGTCGGCGGTTTACCCACCAGGGCAACCACCGCATCCATGGCCCAAGAGGGCAGGTTGTCCTTCAGGATGGGTGAATTAGCCACGACCGGCGATAGATTTTGCGAAAACAGTAACAGCACGACTGCGGCCGAAACCACGAGCAGCATCACGGTCCCCGCGGTCCAGCGCAGCAGCGTCGATAGCAGGCCGCGTGGTTTCGGCGGCTCGGTGAAGGCCGGTCGCGTTGGTGCAGCCGGACCGTCCAGTGTCGGTTCGGTACGTTGTTGTCGCTCGGCTTCCTCAGCGGCTTCCATCGCCTGGCGCTCTTTGCGCGCGGTGGCCAGCTGGGCTTCAAAACGTGCTTGCGCAGTGCTGGGTTCCGCTGACTTTTCTTTTTTCTTGGGGGCGATTTTCAGTTCGGCATAGCCGGTTGCGGCCAGTACCTTCTTTACCTCAACCTCGAAACCCATGGCGCGCGCGACTTTCAGCAATCCTTCGCCTTCGGTGCGGGTCGGCGTCTCGACCGGCCAGCGCAGCAGGCGCTGACCAAAGCTATCCAGCGTGCCTTCGTGAAGCATCATGCCAGCGCGATCCACCAGCAGCACCAGCGACACATTCGCACCCGGGAAGTCCTTCACCAGGCGCGCCAGCAGCTGCAGGTCGCGCTTGCCAATGGCCTTGGCGTCATGCGCAATCAGCACGCGGCGCGGAGCAGTGGAGTTCTCGGTGCGGCGGGCGTCATCAATGGAGATATCAGACAGGATTTGGTTGAAGCGCTCGAGCAGCTGCTCGGTATTCTGCGGCAGGAAGACTTCAATCTGCAGGCCTTCGGTCTTGCGGAGCTTGGCCAGCACCATTCGGCCGTAGTGGTCGAGCACACCCTCGTTGTCTGACGAGAGCGCCAGCGATGCGCTGCTCTCACGCACCGCCCGCATGACATAGTCAAAGCGCGTCCGGTCGGACTCGCGCAAGAAAATACCGTCGCTACCGACGGTATCGTTGCTCATCTCGGTCTCTTGGTCGTTCACGTGACGGCCTCTTCAATTTTTCCGTTCGAGTCGAACTGCATGTTCTTCGGCACTTTCGGCTGCGGTTTCTGCAGCGGCGGCGCGCCGGGACGGATGCTCGCCAGATTGAAAACATAAGCGATCACCTGTGCGACCGCATAGTACAGGTCTTCTGGCACTGGATGATCGATTTCCGTGGTGAAGAATAGCGCACGAGCGAGCGGTGGTGCGCGGAAGATCTCGATGCCGTGCTTGGCCGCTTCCTCGCGGATGCGGGCGGCGATCTCGTCCGTACCCTTGGCCAGCAGCACCGGTGCGCTGTCGCCGTTCGGGTCATAGGACAGCGCCACAGCAAAGTGTTCCGGGTTGGTGATGACGACGTCGGCATCTTTCACGCTTTCGAGCATGCGGCCATTGGCCATCTCGCGCTGGCGTCGACGAATCTGCGCCTTGACCTCGGGACGACCTTCCATGTCCTTCATCTCGTCCTTGACCTCTTGCTTGGTCATGCGCATGGATTTCATGTACTGCCAGCGCTGATAGGGAACGTCGATACCCGCGATCAGAATCAGCGAGCAGGCCATGATCAATGCCGACTTCAATAGCAGCGCACCCGCTACGGCCATCGCCGGTTCGAACGCCATTTTGCTGATCTTGTTCAGCGTGCTGACATTGTCATACAAGACCCAAGCCACCACGCCGGTGACCAGCACGAACTTCAGCAGCGCCTTACCGAGTTCAACCCAGGCCTTGGGGCCAAACATCCGTTTGAACCCGTTGAGCGGATTAAGCTTTGAAGCCTTGGGGAGGATCGCTTTGGTTGCAAACAGGAAGCCACCCGTCGCACCCGACGCGAGCACCGCGACGGCAATGGTCAATAGCAGCAGGGGAGCGATCAGTATGAAGCCTTCGAGCACTTCACTGCCGAAAATAGCCGGCAACAGATTCGGTGAGTGCACCAACTTACGATCAAAATTAAAGCTCGATAGGAAGGCTTCGGCCAATTTGTGAACCAGCGTGCTGCCGGTCAGGTAGAGCATGCCGAGCGTAGCGATGGTCACCGCAGCGGCGGGCAGCTCGGTCGAGCGCGCGACCTGTCCCTCCTCGCGTGCTTTTTGTAGCTTGCGCGAGGTAGGTTCTTCGGTCTTATCGTCGTCGTCGGATAGAGCCATGTTAGTGCGTCAGTCCAACCAGATCTTTTGCATGACTGAAGGCCTGCATCCAGAGCCATTGCATGCGGCCGCCGATACTATCGAGCGACATGATCAACACAAGAATGCCGGCCGCAATCGATGCAGGAAAGCCGACGGAAAAAATATTGAGCGAAGGCGCCGCACGGGTGACGATGCCCAGGCCGATATTAATAAACAGCAGCGACACCATGACCGGCAGTGCCACCAGCACACCACCCAAAAACATCATGCCGCTCCAGGCGACCACCTTACCAAAGGTGGCCTGACTTAAGATCAGCTGACCGATCGGTACCGACGTGAAGCTGTCGACCACCATCGAGATCATGATGACGTGCCCGCCGAAGCCGAGAAAAATCAGCGTTGACATGATCACCAAAAATTGCGAGAGAACCGGGACGTTACCGATATTAGGATCCACCATCGAGGCCATAGACAAGCCCATCGATGCGGCAATCGTCTGGCCGGCCAGAGAAATCGCACCGACGGCAATCTGCAGCATCAGACCCATCATCGCGCCGATGAACAGTTGATTTACGATTTGCAGCAAACCATTGGCACTGATCGGATCGATCACGGGCCAGTCCACCAGCGGATAGACGAGGAAAGTAACCACCAGCGCCAGCATGATGCGAATGCGCAGCGATAGCGCGTCCAGCGAGAACAGCGGCGCCGCCATCAGTAGCGCAGAGATGCGCAGCATCGGCCACAGAAAGGTGTAGAAACGAG